>JAPKXU010000280.1 GCA_026394655.1 Methanoregula sp.
ACCAGGAACGCGCAAGATTGTTCTGCCCGATGGAAGTACGGAACCTGATCTCCTGCTGGATGATTCTGCTCTTGCGTTTCGTGCCAGTACCGGGCTCGTTATCATTACGGGCTGTTCTCACGCAGGGATCTGTAACATCACGGAGTATGCCCGGGAGGTCTGCGGGGAAGACCGGGTTGTTGATATCATCGGGGGACTCCACCTCCTGACCCCGGATCAAATCCGGATGAAAAAAACGGGAGAGTACCTTCGGGATCTCCACCTCAAAGCCCTGCATGCCTGCCATTGCACATCGCTCGCGTCCAAAATTGCTCTTGCACACTGGTGTCCTCTACAGGAAACGGGTGTAGGGATGACGATTACATGGTAAGGTTCTGGCAAGGTTGCCCCGGTTTTTTAAAAGAAGATTTTTCATGCAGGGTGGGGGAAAGAGATTCTTGTAAAAGATCACCGTCATCACGTTCCTTACCGCTATAATGGAAAAGATTATCTCAGGTCCGCTGTTGGTTTTGCAAACCGGAATTTTCCTTTCGGCACAAGAATCTCGAACCGGACTCCCTTGCCAAAGGTGCCGCTCTCTTTTATCGTACGTCCGGTGAATACTACCGTTGAATTGGTTCACAGGAACCACAACGAGAAGAAAAATTGCGAAGAGGCCTTCTCGGAGTCGCGAGAGGGTCATCAGTACTTTTGAGTAAACATCCCTGCAACAGTGGCAGAAAAGTTTCACAACTGACTGCAGATCAGCGTATCCCGATTCGATTCCGCTTGTTGGCATTCAGAGTGTTTCAATGAGAGAGAACAAGAAAAAAAAGTGATTGATTGATCTTACCTTGCCGGTATGATCAGTGAGCGCTCTCCCGCGGGCATGAACTCGCGGATTGCACCCTTCGCGAACTCGCGGCATGGGTCTGCGAACGTGATCTTCATCAGCGGGGAAAGGGTCCATGCATCCTGGCGTCCATAGTGGGCAAATTCCAGTCATCAAAAAAACAAAGAACCTGTACATCACAGGTCATCATAATGAATCCCGAACCGCAGGCTGCACAACCCCCACTCATCTACCTCAACAACGCTGCGACGACGTGGCCAAAACCACCTGAGGTACTTCAGGAAGTTGCTGAATGCCTGCGCCAGCCGCTGCACGAACCGGGAAGGACGACGGGTAATAGATCCATGGATTATCCTTCTGCTGCACGTGAAGTCCTCACAGATTTTTTCCATACCGGTCCGCCTGAGCATTTTGTCTTTACACAGAACGCCACCGACTCACTTAATCTGCTGATTCACGGATTTGTAAAAAAGACCGGTAAGCCGTTCCATGCGATCACCACAGAACTCGAACACAACTCGGTGCTCCGCCCGCTCACGACGCTGGAGCAGGACGAGGCGATCAGGCTCTCGGTTGTACCGTTCACCGGTACCCGCGTGAATTTAACTGCGATAAAAAAAGCAATCTGCGAAGATACGCGCCTCGTAGTTATGACGCACGGGAGCAATGTGCTCGGATCCGTGCAGGATATCAGGCCGATCGCGGAATACCTCCATGCCAATGACATTTTCATCATCGTGGACGGGGCCCAGACTGCCGGTCACATCCCGGTCGATCTTTCGGACATCCCGGTCGGTGCTTTTACCCATCCCTTCGAGATGCCGATGCGGTTTGAGGCAGGGACGCACAACTACCCCGGCATCGCATCGCTCTACGCCGGGATACAGTTCATTACGTCAACCGGTCAAGATGCAATCGAGAAGAAGAATACTGATCTTACCCGCAGTTTCATCCGAGAACTGAAAGA
>JAPKXU010000244.1 GCA_026394655.1 Methanoregula sp.
CCTTCAATCGCCGTGGTGCCCTGCACGTAACGGACGAAGACGGACTGGACGTATCTTGTGCTTTCGTCCGGGTAGAGATCCCCGAATTCAGTATAGTAATACCGGAGTTTTTCGAGCGCGGTAATTTTTTCCTTGTCGAGAAACCCGGCATGGAAGTGTGCTACGCGATAGTCCAGGAATTTCGTTAACCTGAGAGCATCGAACTGAGTGCATTTCCCTAAAAACTCATTTAAAGCGATTTTGTCAATTCTGCCGCCATACAGCAGTAGAGGTATCGATTTCGCGTTAACTTTGAGTCCCTCTTTGAGATAGAGATAATTGTGGCTCTTGATATTCTTTATTTCGAGTTTTATCATGATGATTTGGTAATAAAATTGTATTGGTAACAAAGATTAAAAAACGATTGGTTGGGTTAACTTTTGGTGTTCTTTCTTCAACGAAACAAATCATCCCGCGTTAAATATTTTAGGAAAATTTCGTGCGCCTCTTGGTGATCCCGTCTCCGGGCTCACGCTGAAGAACGAGTTCGAACAGTACGATGCGCAGAAGAAGTTCGACCTCGTTTACAAAAAAGTGAGCAAGCATTCTGCCTGCAGCTGTGACAAGATTCTGCGGGGAATCGCTGAACCGACCGACTGCAAATTATTCGGGAAGGTCTGCACGCCCCGTACCCCTGTCGGACCCTGTGCGTCGCGGGAGCGAGTCACTGAGCGTTATGAGCGTGTACCATCAACAGCGAGAGCAGCCGTCATCGCCGGAACGAAGCATCAGCGGAGTGACAAGATGAGGGCGTCCTCATCCCCCCGGGACACCGCGAGAAGAGCAGCACGGTGATGTGAAGCGAGCCGGAATGAAGTGAGCGCAAGCGAGCGGAATGAGGACGAGTGAACATGACCGGGCGTCTTAGTTCTGTGGCGCTTACCTTGGTCCCGGCTCTCGGTATGGTGGGCGATCTTGGAAGATTACCCCCGTCCAGTTACATGCCAGTTACATAAACTCTCTTCCAAAATGATGAACAAACAGGAAAAATACGGCAATCTATCCCTTTTTCTCCGGGCCTTGTACATGCCCGTTACATAAACACATTCAGGACCAGAACGGGATATCTATTCACACTTAACCCAACCGGCTGTTTCAATCGAACGATGACATTCTTGTGTATCACCGGTGTTACCCAATACTTTGTAGACGGACAAAAAAAGATCAAACAATAACCAGAAAAAGGAAGAGCCCTCTATATCTTTACTGTAAACTAAACTCCTGATGTAGTTATCCCATGACACTCCACGAATCCGATACAGTTGAATTCAAAGAATCCTTCGATCGGGAAGCCGTCGTTACTACCGGTGCATTTGCAAATACCCATGGTGGTACGATTTTTATTGGTATTGCGAATAACGGGAATGTCATCGGGACATTGATCGGAACCGAATCCCTCAAGGAATGGGCAAACACAATCTCCCAGAGTACCGAACCCCGTCTGGTCCCGGAGATTGAAGAACTATCCCGTGAAGGTAAGCCCGTCGTAGCAATCCATATCAAAGAAAATCCTCTCAAACCAGTATCCGTGAGGGGCAGATGCTATCGGAGAGTCGGCTCCAGCAACCGGGTGATGCAGCCCTATGAAATTGCAGAAATGCACGAGCGAGCCATCGGTTCAAGCTGGGATTTTACTCCGGTGCCACATGCAACTCTCACCGATCTGGACATGGGTAAAATCACTCTCTATATCAAAAAGGCAAATGAGACTGGCAGAAGGGATATCGCTTCAGGTGAAAGTCCACAGGATGTTCTCAAAAAAATAGGTCTGGTCCGTGACAATGTTCCGACGTGGGCTGCTGTCATGCTCTTCGGTAAAAATCCACAGCAATTTTTATCCCAGGCATCCATCCATTGCGGGCTGTTTGGCCCGGATGAGATTAGTGTTCTCGACGATCGTATGGTGCAAGGTACAGTTATCGATCAGGTAAATGATGCGATGGAGTTTATCCGGAAGAATATCCGGGTTGCATTTGTGATGACCGGTGAGCCGGAGCGTAAGCAAGTCTGGGACTACCCGGTTGAAGCGCTCCGTGAAGCGGTTATCAATGCGGTTTGTCACCGGGACTATACAATCAGTTCTTCAGTTGAGATCCGAATTATGGAAGATTCCCTGAAAGTATGGAGCCCGGGACGGTTGGCATCCGGTATCACGTTGCCCGAATTGTTTGCACCCCATTCATCGGTGTTGCGAAACAAGGGGATTGCCCAGATATTTTATGATATTGCATGGATCGAACGGTGGGGGAGTGGCATCCAGAAGATCCGTACTGCCTGTTCGGATGCAAAACTACCAGAACCAGTATTTCAGGAAGACCAAGGCTTTTCAGTCATATTTAAGAAAGATATTTTCAATGCGGAATATCTGGGACAGCAGGGTTTGAATGACCGTCAGATAAAAGCTGTTGCCTATATCAAGGAACATGGAAAAATTACCAATTCTGAATTTCAGATTCTCGCTTCCATTAAAAAAAGGCAGGCGACGAAAGATATCAACGATCTCGAAGAACGCCAGGTTATTTCCCGGGTGGGGAAGACAGGAAAAGGGACCCACTATATTTTCAAAGGGGCACCAAAGGGGCATAAGGGGCAGTAAAGGGGCACCAAAGGGGCATAAGGGGTGTAGAGTTTTCGAAACGAATCCCGCCAGAACCGCCATCTTCGGCGTTAACCCTCATCTTCATATTTTTATAATACCTCTGTCCGAAAACCGACCTTCATATTCGCATTCTGGCAGCGTTTCTTATGGTAGTGTAAAGATCTAACTGTAAATTCGACAACCCTGACTCTAATTGATAAAAAGTACCTGCAGGATGGCGTATAAACGCATCGAATCAATACGCGGAGCGGATACCTATAAAACAGCTCCGCTCAACAGACAACCACTG
>JAPKXU010000222.1 GCA_026394655.1 Methanoregula sp.
CCGCGCAGTTACCTATGACGGTAATCCAAACTACAGCCGCGCACTCTACCAAGCTGAGTTAAGGCGGGGCACTGCGCTATTAATGTAGGGATAAATTGGTATTAAACGTATCGTTGAATCCGGCGGATAATCAGCCTAAACACAAAAAAATGACACATGATTTGGGTTTTGTTTATATCATCCGGGTGTCAATAAGAGTGTATGACTGCTCGCAAGGATGTTGCGGGGGATTGCCTTCTTCACCGATAGCCATGCTCATGAAGAAGTGACTGTTTTTGACACAACCCTCCGGGATGGAGAACAGACTCCGGGGATAGCATTCACCTTTGAACAGAAACTTGAGATCGCCCGCCAGCTCGCGAACATTGGCGTCCACGTAATTGAAGCAGGGTTCCCTGCATCATCGATCGCCGAGAAAGAGACGGTAGCTGCCATAAAAAAACTGGGTCTTCGTGCGAACATATGCGGGCTTGCACGCTCGGTTAAAGCCGATGTAGATGCCTGCCTTGACTGTGACGTGGACATGGTCCATGTCTTCATCCCGACTTCGGATATCCAGCGGGAGAACACGATCAACAAGACACGGGAGGAGGTGCTCGTAATCACGGATGAGATCATCCACTATGTTCGCGACCACGTCAACCAGTGCATGTTCTCGCCTATGGATGCCACTCGGACTGACGGCGATTACTTACTTGAAGTCTGCCGGACTGCGGCACACGCTGGTGCAACGATCATCAACATTCCAGACACCGTGGGAGTCTGCTCGCCGTCAGGTATGAAGACGCTCATCACGCGGATTGCTCACAACGTCAACTGCCCGCTCGATGTGCACTGCCACAACGACTTTGGGCTTGCGGTGGCAAATACAATCGCGGCAGTGGAAGCCGGCGTCTCGCAGGTGCAGGTGACCATCAACGGGCTGGGAGAACGTGCGGGAAATGCCGACCTTGCCCAGACCGTGATGATTATGGAATCGATCTACGGGATCAGAACAGGGATCAAAAAGGAGCGCCTCGTTGAGACCTCCCGCCTCGTCTCCCGGTTCTCGGGGATCACTATCCCCCCCACACAGCCGGTAGTTGGTGAGAATGTCTTCTCGCACGAGAGCGGCATCCACTCACATGGGGTTATCAAATGTACGGAGACTTTCGAGCCCGGTATCATGACCCCCGAGATGGTGGGACACCGCCGTCGCCTCACGCTGGGTAAGCATGTCGGACGGCACGCTGTACGCCAGATGCTTTCCGATGCTCACCTCGAACCTTCGGATGCCCAGCTGGACGTGATCGTGGAGAAGGTCAAGGCTATTGCAAACCGTGGAAAGAGGGTGACCGAGGCGGATCTCTACGAGATTTCTGACAGCACGATGGGTATTGAACTGAACCACAAGATGTTCGACCTGCAGGACATCGCGATCATGACGGGTAACCACATGATCCCGACCGCAAGCGTCAAGGCACAGGTGAACAATAAAGAACACGTCTTCTCTGCGGTGGGGAACGGTCCTGTCGATGCCGCGCTTAAGGCGATCTTAGGTATTGTCCCTGCACGGATCCAGTTGAAGGAGTTCAACATTGAGGCGATTGCCGGAGGTTCGGATGCGATGTGTCACGTTACTATCGCTGTCGAGGACGAGCACGGGCATATCTTTGATGCAAGCGGGAGCGGTGATGATATCGTGCTCTCGTCTGTCGAGGCGCTCGTGAACGCGATCAACCTGATCAACCGGGCACAATGATCTATCCCGGATTCTCACTCAATTTTTAGATCGGTGTTCCGGATTGTACGGAGTATCTCCATCGCAGGCTCATATCCATACCATCCCGCACGTGTTGACAATTTCCCGATTACGTCATCAGTTGATGCAAGGTATCGTTTGGTGAACCGTCCATTGCGATCTGCAGAGTCCAGGAGGTTATCGATACGATCGCAAATCTTGACCAGAGTCGCTTCCGGGGGCGCATCCAGAATACGGTCGAGGCTGTCGGATAGCCGGGCAGCCGTGTCTTTGATGGTATTTTTTTTCGTCAGCGCGTCGATCATTGTGGAGATATCAGCGCGATCCTCCACCGGTACCGGAAGGCTCTCGATGAGTGAGCCGGTTTTCCCAATCCAATCCGGGGTACAATCTTCGTACACATCGTGGAGCCAGGCAGCGATGATCGCACTATGCGTCCCGCCGAAACAGCTCGTGAGAGCTGCCACTCGTGCGGGGTGGGTTATAAAAGGGGTCTTTCGATCCTTACGGAACTGACCTTTGTGAGCACGGGATGCATGATCGCTCGCGATTTTGATGGCAAAGAGACGGTGAACGGGATCTTCGTCCATGAATACTGCATGTGCTCCCATACGAGAAAATTAAAACGGGAACCTACATCTGTCTTTTGTTTTACACTCACAGAAATTCCGGTTCATACGGGTTTTTACGGTGAATCACACCATATACCCTTGGAGGGATGCCATTATGTGCAGATTGAGAAAGTAATCGCCAGAAAAAATACGTGCCTGCGATCGATTGGTTTGGATTTTGCCCGTGAAAAGTGGAGAGTGGTTTACCTGCACGAAAAAAACACCTGACCGTCACGTCACCGGTACTTATTCAAAGATCGGGAAAGGCGATGTGAAAAAAGGTTATGCGGCACTTGGGGCGCTCTTACCCTCAAGTGCTGACTTTATCTGTGCCTGTAGCTGCTCAAACTTCCCTTGCAGCATCTTCTCCTGTTTCTCAAGAGATTTTATCCGGAGCTCGAGGGTTTCAACCTTATCCGTGAGTTTCAGGTTCACAACTTCTTTTTTCTTCTGTACCATCACGGTGCCGACACTCATGTACATCGGTGCGTCATCTGCCGCGTCCTTGATCTCTTCCTGTGCACGTTTTGCCTCGCGCACTGCCATCTCATACTGGTTCTTCTGCGAGAGGATCGTCTGGAGTTGCTGCTGAATCTGCTGCAGCATCGCGAGCTGATTCTGGATCTTGGGTGAAATGTTCTGCATAATGGCTTTCCTGATCATGTTGGAGTTCCCATCGATAAAAATGATTCCGATGGGGGGATGGGGGAACGACCATTATTGTCCATCGGGTAATCCCTGTCTCCTCATTTATAGTTGCGGGGAACACATACCGGCGACGTGCATGTTTTCGGGATCTTTCACACGGCAAACCCAAACGCCGACAGCCCCACTTTGGCAAGCGCCGGGGCATACTTCCCTATGCTCGGGGAGTGTCGTTCCATTCCGTGCAGCTCGATCATACCGGGTAAATGTGGTGCTGCGGCACGGTCCCGGCGGGCTGCCGGTTCGTCCTTCTGTCGGGCTTTCCGTTCAGCGGTCAGTTTCTCCACGTTCCACGAATCTTTTCTCCCGCGTCAGTAGTAGGCTGTCCGTGGCTCTGTGACATCGAGAGGTTTATAGTCGGTCGCGTGGATCTTCAGGCGATCCGCGATCGTCTTTTCCGTCGGAT
>JAPKXU010000127.1 GCA_026394655.1 Methanoregula sp.
GCGGTGCAAGTTCACGCAGTGTGTCCATTCTTTTCCGGTATTCCTGATAAGGGTGGATGTTATGGTTGTAGAAGAAGGAAGTCACCTCAAAGCCGCTTTTTCTAAATTCCTTGAGCGGGTAGAGCACGCAGTTTGCACAGCAGGTGTGGAGGAGAATTTTCATCGTGATTAAATGATAAGTCAATACTGATAGAGTTTCAAGGTTGAAGTTTGCATCCAGCATTCCACCCCTGCAAGGCAAAATCCCTCTGTGTCAATGCAGGTGAGACACTTCCCACCCAATAAATTAGAGTATAGTAGGGCGGGAAGGAGGAAGGAGATGGGAAAGAAAGAGGCTATGATTGAAACGAGAGAGGGGCAGGGTATACGGGCAGTTGCTGATCCGGAGGTATCTGAGAAGGCAGTTCGCCGGAGGTTCACGGCGGAGTACAAGCGTTGGATCCTGAAGGAAGTGGATGTCTGTACAGAGCCGGGGCAGCTTGGTAGGCTCTTGCGCCGAGAGGGGCTGTATTCGTCCAACGTGACCACCTGGAGGCGCCAGGCAGAGAGAGGGACGTTAGATGCCCTCTCACCGAGGAAGCGAGGACCCAAGGTTCAAAGACCAGACCCATCGGTTCGGCGGATTGCCGAACTGGAAAAGGAGAATCAAAAGCTGAAGGCCAAACTGCATCAGGCGACACTTATCATCGAAGCTCAAAAAAAAATGGCCGAACTCCTGCAGACCCTTTCCGATCAGAAGGGAGAGAAGGACTCATGACCCTCGTTGAATCGTTAGCGAGGGATGTCCGGATCAGGCCAGCCTGTGAGGCCCTGGGTGTTCCCCGTGGGAGCTTCTACCGATGGCGGCATCCTGGTTCTGTCACGGAATCCCGTCCGGTTCCGCCCCTTGCGTTATCGGAGGAGGAACAGCACGCAGTTCTTGACGTGCTCCATGAGGATCGATTTATTGATTGTGCGCCCCGGGAGGTCTACGCTGCGTTACTGGATGAAGGAACCTACCTGTGTTCCGTGAGTACCATGTACCGCATCTTGGAGCAACATGACGAAGTACGGGAACGGAGGGATCAGCTCGGCCATCCCGGCTACAAGAAACCAGAACTGTTGGCAGAGACATCCAATCAGGTCTGGTCGTGGGATATTACCAAGCTGAAGGGGCCGGTGAAGTGGTCGTACTTCTACCTGTATGTAATCCTCGATATCTTCAGCCGGTATGTGGTGGGATGGATGGTGGCACAGAGTGAACTGGCGTCTTTAGCGAAGGCCCTGATTGAACAAACCTGTAAGAAGCAAGCCATTCAGCCGGGGGAGTTGCTCATCCATGCGGATCGGGGACCGAGTATGCGATCGAAACCGGTGGCCTTTTTGCTGGCTGACTTAGGGGTGGCTAAAAGCCATTCACGACCCTATACCAGTACCGATAACCCCTATTCGGAATCCCAGTTCAAGACCATGAAGTATCGACCTGACTTCCCGGACCGTTTTGGCTCCATCCAGGACGCCAGGGCTTTTTGTCAGGACTTTTTCACCTGGTACAATAAGGAGCATTACCATTCCGGTATCGGCTTTCTCACACCGGAAGACGTCCATTATGGGCGAGCTGACCGCATTATCAAGGGACGTCACGCTGTTTTAAGGGCTGCCTTTGAACGGCATCCCGAACGATTCAAAGGAGAAACACCTAAACCGATGGAACTACCACGGGCTGTCTGGATCAACAAACCATCGCCGGAGAAAAGTGATATGGCAGTACACTAAATTCTTTATGAAAGTGTCTCATTTTCATTGACACATTCCGATCAAAGTCGTCCTCATAGACATGCTCCTTTAGACATATGGACAAATGTTACATATTATTATGCACATATCATATGCCTTCGACAAGTGTTTTGTTGTGAAGATAACTCTTCCTGGATTCTCTGTGATTACATCACATCTTACATGCCCGGCTACCTT
>JAPKXU010000132.1 GCA_026394655.1 Methanoregula sp.
CCTCTTTTATGAGATAACGGGGTTTCTATCCAAGGCATGATCGTCATTGAACCCAAGTCCAGGAATTGTTCGGGTTCGTGGTGATGAAACCATAACAAAACCCAACCAGCATATGAAGAAAAAAAGAAGTTATTTGTATCAGTGCCCGGGTTTCTTGTACACTTTCTCCGGATCGAACACTTTCTCCCCAATGTTCTTCCCGTCCAGCGTCCGGTAGAAGCAGGTACGGTATCCCGTATGGCAGGCAGCACCCGTCTGCTCCACTTCGTATATAAGGCAGTCCTCGTCACAGTCAGCGAGGATTCTTTTCACTCTCTGGAAGTGCCCGCTCTCCTCGCCCTTCTTCCAGAGTTGCTTGCGGCTCCGGCTGTAATAATGGGCAAAACCGGTCTTTTGGGTTAGTCGCACCGCTTCGTCGTTGGCATATGCCATCATAAGAACTTCACGGGTTTCTGTATCCTGCACGATCACCGGAACCAATCCGTCAATAAATTTCAGGTCAAGCATTGTCACCACCTCATACAACCGCATTCTTGATTGCAAGCAGGAAATCCCCAAAGACAATCGCCGTGATAAGCCCGAGCGTGATAGGGATAATGAACGGCACGGCATAGGAGATCCAGACCGTTCCCGCGTTTTTGTATATTGCCAGTTCTTTTTTAAATAAGTCCGGGTTCTCCCGGAGATCTTTCGTATATACCCTGCCCTCACCGGCATACATCTGTTTTATTGATTCCCAGAATCCTATGAAGCGACGGTTGACCGTGCCATGTGTATCGGTGAATTCCTCCATAACAAAACCCCACGCATCCTGCACGACATCTCCCTTTACCGGGAAACCGAAGAACATGTACTGCAACGGAGCCCGGTTACCCTTCACAATATTTAAGATGAAGATGCCAACCGGTGCGACAATGGTGAGAATGAGTGCATTGATCAGGACGGAGAAGGAAAGGAAACCAAGCGGGGGGTTATTAAGGAGCGGCGTCATGGGAAACGTCGGGATACAGAATGCAATAAAAATGAGTGCCCATGCATCAGCACCGCCAAAGAGGTGCATCCTCCCGAAAAAGTAGAATACTCCGCAGAAGATTGCAGAAAGTGCGATGTATATGCCGGGAACTCCCCCGCCACCACCTAACATCATGATAAAACTGGCAATGGCAAAGATGACGATGACGAGTACGAAGTACCAACGGCTCAATGCGTCACTGATATTTGCCTGTTGCTGCTTTCGTTTTTGTTTTGTTGTCTTTGGGGTAATCTTCCGGTACTCTTCATAGGAAATGTAGAGAAGAACTCCGGCATACATCCCGTACCATGGGACAAGTGAAAGAGTAACATTTTTTGCGAAGACAAACCAGGAAAGGGCGGGTAGGATCAGCACCATTGCAAGGTATGGGAACCTGAACGGTGCAGCAGGTTCCCGTGTATCGAGATAGTTTGCGTAGAAGAAACCCGCCACAAGTGCGAGGTAGCCCGTAATGAGGCTGACATTTTTTGTCGCATCGTAAAGCAACCAGATTGTGGCAGGGACGCCAACGATAAGCATGGGGTACCATGTTAAAAACGGCACTCGACGATCCCTGATATCGAGATACGAGGCATAGACGAGGGTAATTATGACCGCGATTGAGGAGATGACTGCCGGGTATAGGATCATGCTCCATGTACCCTTCCATCTGGTACCACTTATGCGTGACGATGAGTAGGGTGGAGCATTTGTAATTCTGTCGAACGCTAAATACCGCGAGATTTGCCGGGCTCTCCCAATCTCTGGCATAACAACGTTTATATTAAAAATTCCCTAACGAATGATATGATATGACAATAACCCGAAAACCCGCAAAGCACGGTGATGATGGACTCTCAGAAGTGATTGGGTTTGTGATCATCTTCGGGATTATTGTCATTTTGTTCTCCAATTATATGCTGTACGGGGTGCCAGCCCAGGGGCGTGACAACGAGATCGCTCACATGAATAACGTCAACGACCAGTTTGTGGATTATAAGGTTGGACTGGACTCCCTTTTTAACAATAATAAAGTGGGCACAACGATAAGTAATTCGTTTACCCTCGGCACCGGGGGCAGTTACTCTACGGGTGCGATCAGTATCATACCGATGATCAGCCCGGCGGGATCCAGCGGGACGATCGCGATCAACGAGAGAGCAACGGAATATCTGAATATTTCATCGCAATCGCTTATCGTGTCTGAATCCGCACCTGTTGTAGTCCAATTATCCTCTACATCTCAGCAGATTAACTACACGCCAAGACACATCTATGTCAACATATCCGGCATCAGTTCAACCGATCTGTCATCGGGTGGCATCTTTGGCACAACAATCAGAGGCAAAAACTGGATAGCGACGGTGAATATTACTCACCCAATGATAGCTTATACTAAATGGATAGTGACAACACTCGGAGCTGAATCCGAATGCGTAGCTTATTGCGCCCCCAATCTAACAACTGGATGTAGTTATGTAAAAGGAGCAAGTATGTGTGCGTGCATGCAACCAACAGACGTGTATAGAAGTTCAAATGCTGCAGATCTCCTTCTCAGTGTATCGAAAAACAATGTCTTCACCATGAAAAATTATGCCGTATACAATAACATTACACCAGGCACTTACACCATCGATCTCATGGATGCGGCATATGGACTGGACTCGTTTGTCCAGCCCCCCGATTCTATTAGTCTGGTAAATGACACACCGCTGGGGTCTATCATACCCACCGGTAAGGTCACGTATGCCTTCACTGAGATGTCATCTCCTTATTATAATCTCACCATCCCACTTGGCTCTCTCGAATACCGTGCGCAGAACAACTACTGGATCTCTCCGGATTACTATTACCAGCTCGGGGGGATCTTCGTCACACAGGCAGACGGGAATTCGACGTATAAGCTCCCCCCGGAGATCACATTCTCGAACAATACGGCAAAAAATATTGTAACCGTGAATATCAATGCGCTCGTTATTGACCAGA
>JAPKXU010000170.1 GCA_026394655.1 Methanoregula sp.
ACCGGTCTCCGTGATTGTAATGCCGGTGATCGCGAGGATCTCACGGGAGAGGAACAGACCAAGACCGGTGTTCTTGCCGAAGCCCCGGGTGAAGAGTTTCTTTTTGTCCTCCGCTGTAATTCCCACGCCGTCATCCTCGCAAACGATCAGGAGTCCAGTGTCGCGCTCCTGTGAAGAGACCCGGATCGTCTTCATATCTGCACCCCCGTAGTGAAGAGCGTTGTCGATCAGGTTGTAGAAGACCTTCTCGAAGAGCGGGTCAGCGAAGATTACCGGATCTTTGGGATTCGCTTCAACATAGACGGCACGCATCGGCAGCCCCGCCACGGCTTTTTTGATGCTGGCGTTCACGCTCTGCCATTCGGGTGGTGCGACACCCAGCTCCTGGTAGTCCTTCGCGAACCGGATCTGGTGCTCGATAGTATTCGCTGCCTTCTCCACTTTTTTTATGTACTCGATGAGAGTCGCCGGATTATCAATCACCTCATGCGAGAGTTCGAGGTATCCTTTCAGCGCCATCAACTGGTTGAGGATATCGTGCCGGGTGATGCTGGAGAGCAGGTTCAGCTGTTTGTTCACCCGGCGTAACGCACCTTCCATTCGTTTGCGTTCGGTGATATCGTCTACGATGCAGTATGTCTGCCGGAACGATCCGTCCAGGTTATGCCCGATTCTTCCTGTCCAGGAGACCGAGAGTTCGTTCCCGTCTTTCTTTTGTATCCGCAATTCCACGTTGTTGACTGCACCGGACTCCTTGAACTTTCGAAAAGCCGTCTGGAACATATCCCGGCTTTCGGGTGCGAGAAAGTCCTTAAACCACCTTCCGATCACTTCGTCAAGGGTATAGCCAAGCGTCGCGAGCCACGTGGGGTTCACTTCCAGAAGCCTGCCATCGGCGTCCAGCGACTGGTAGGGGAGCGGCGTCTCTGAGAAGAGAAGCCAGAACCGTTCCTCGCTCTCCCTGATTGCTGCATCAGCTTCTTTCTGCCGGGTGATGTCGGTTATCACGATCCGGATGGCTGGTTGTTCACCCTCTTTTTCCATTCGGATACAGTCCAGCCGTGCGGGGAATGTAGTGCCGTCGCTCTGTATGAGTTCAATGTCGAAGCTTTGCGGTTCGCCGGTTTTCGTCACACTCACAAAATGCTGGTCCCAACAGTCAAGGTCCTTTGGCGCGATAAATCGGCGGAACCGTGCTTTGATAAGCCGGTAACGCAGGGCACCAAGGAACAGAGCACCAATCAGATTAATCTCTTTAATCAGTGCCTTGTCAGTGAGCGTGAGATAACCAACCGGGGCAAAATCATAGAGGTCAAGGTACTTGTCCCGCGATTCCTCCAGCGCGAATTGAGCCCTCTGGAGTTCTTCTGCCTGCATCTCGAGTTCGATCTGGTGTACCTGGAGTTCGTGGATCAGTTCTTCCGGGGTCTGCCCTTTTACGGCAGGGGAAATCTTCTGTGAGCCTGCGAGCCGCTCCTCTGCATCAGCCCGCAGGGAACGGGTGCCGCCCGCGTTGGTATCGTCCGGCTCCTTCTTCTTTTTTGTAGCCATCAGTCACCCTTTCCTGTCATACGCCACGTCCCTTTCGGTACCTTCTCTTGTTTCCCCATCTTCCGTGCCGCGAGCCGCTCTTTGTGCATCGCTACCGCTGCCTTGAGTTTCTTCTCCAGCACATCCCGAGGCGGCAATTCGGTCAGGTATTCAGCGACACGAATGCCCCGTTCCTCCAGTTCGAGCAGTTCGATACGCTCCGTTGATCTCCCGGAACACAGAATCAATCCGAGTGGCGGTTCCTCACCCGGTTGCCGGTCGTACTTGTCCAGCCATCGCAGGTAAAGCTCTACCTGCCCCATGTCCGCAGGGCGGAATGCTCCGAGTTTCAAATCGATCACGATAAGGCAGCGAAGGCGGCGGTGATAAAAGATAAGGTCGATATAGAAATCCTCGTGATCGACCGTGATCCGCTTTTGCCGTGCGACAAACGAGAAATCGGTACCAAGTTCGAGAATGAAACCCTCTAAATCCCGGAGGATAGAATTCTCCAGGTCTTTTTCTGAGAACGTATCGGACAACCCGAGAAATTCGAGAAAGTACGGGCTCTTGAAAACGAGGTCAGGAGTCACCCGGTCTTCATCACGGAGGGCTGCAAGTTCCTTTCGCGCCAGCTCTTCCGGTTTCTTTGAAAGGGCAGTACGCTCGAACAACATCCCCTGGATCTTTGCCTGCAACGTCCGGACACCCCACCGTTCAAGCCGGCACATCTCGGTGTAGAATTCCCGGGCAAGCGAGTCTTCGATATAGATAATGTTCCTGAAATGAGTCCAGCTCAATTGTCGACTCAGTGAGTAGACAATCTTCCGGTCAGGGAATGTTTCGAAGAACTGGAGCATGTGAAACAGGTTCGCCCGGGTAAACCCACGACCGTACTGCATGGTCAGTTGATCTGATACGGTATTGACCACCTGCTTGCCATACGCAGCACGTTTATCTCCAAGGATCTCTGTACGAATGCGCTCGCCAATATCCCAGTATAACATCACCATCTCTGCATTTACCCCGACCGCAACACGAATGCGGGCAGATTCAATAAGAGACTGGAGATCCCCAAGTAATGCGGGAGGAACTGAAGATATCTCGGTATCCTGTGATGCCGGGGAAATACCTTTACCGGTCTTTTTCGCCATCTTCTTTTCCGTCGCCATCAGTCACTCTTCCTGCTCTGCTTCTCCAGTGTGCGACCTTGTCCCGGCACTCCCTGCGCTGTGACATCTTCAATAGCGAGGAGAATTAGCTGTGTCTTACCTGCTTCTCCGGGGATACGGCGGGCGTTTAAGAGCATTGTCCTCTGCCCGATGCCGGGGAAATCGTGTTCGATTGCGAAATTCTCAAAACTCGCGTTCTTTGGCAGCACGGTTTCGAGCAGTTCATGGAGTTTCGGGACGTCCCACTGCCGGTCACCCAGTGCATAGAGCGACCGCCCCTGTGTCTCTTCCGGCGTTATACCGAAGGTCTGGTAGAATGCCCGGCTGGCAGAGATCACTGCCATGTCATCGTTCAGGACGATCAGTGGTTCCCTGACTGTGTCCACGATGCTCTGCGCATAATCGCGGGCAAGCCGGGCTTCAGCTTCGACCGCTTTTAGTGCGGTGATATCTGAGAACGTCAGCACCACACCTTCGATCACGTTCTCCAGTGTGCGGTACGGCATGATGCGGACATGGTACCACTCCTTATTGGTTGTGCATACCTGTCTCTCCCGGGGGATGAGCGAATCAAGTACCGCAACGGCATCGGGGAGCAGGTCCACATCCGGAATCGTTGAACGGATATCGGCAAGCGGGCGCCCGATATCAGATGCCACAAACCGGAATACTTTTATTGCATCGCGGGTGAACCGTTTGATGGCGAGACGGGTATCCAAAAATATCGTCCCGACATTGACGTTCTCCAACAGGTTCTTCATGTCATTCTGGATGTCCGTGAGCTGCTCTATCTTTGCCTGAAGCTCCGCATTGACGGTCACGATCTCTTCATTGACCGACTGGAGTTCCTCTTTTGACGTCTCGAGTTCTTCATTCGTGGATTGCAATTCTTCGTTCGTGGATTGCAGTTCCTCATTGGTGGACTTGAGTTCCTCGTTTGCTGCCTGCATCTCTTCGATTGTCGCCTGCAGGTTCTCTCTCGTATACGCCAAATCCCGTTCCAGTTCTTCAACGCGCTTTGATGCCCCTTTCCCGGCAGCACGCTTCCTCGGCAAGTGTTTCTCCGGCGGGTGCAATTCGGTGTTCTGGAAACTGATGAGCACGAGCTCCCGTGTTGCCTCCGGGTCATTGATCAGCCGGACAGTAAGGTTAACTCCGTGGATACCACCGTTCGTCCTGACCGGCAGGTCTTTTACGGTAACCTGTGTCTTTTTTGTGGTGGCGGTCAGGATAGCGGAGCGCAGATCCATCTGGAGCCCTTCGCGTGCCATATCAATGACGTTAATGCTCACCTGTCCCTGTGCCGGTTGCAGGTACTTCCCCGTGTCGCCATGCACGTAGACGATGTTTCCTTTCTCATCGGTGATGACGGACGGGGGCGCAAATGCCTGGATGAGGACGCGCCGGGTGACCTCGGCAATGTTTGTTGTCTCTCTCTTGCCTGTGACGTCCCCCGGTTTCTTTTCCATCTGGTCGCTTGTCCACGCAAAACGCTGTGTGACAAGTGTCCGGGTGGATGCAAGAGAGGGTTTTACCCGGTAAATCTTCCACTTTTTATTAAGCGGTGCGAAGAGGTCAGTGAAATTCCCGATGCCTTCTGACGGGCTTAAAAAGAGCGCCCCTTCTGGCCTGAGCGCGTAATGGAATGCCGGGATGACCCGGCTCTGGAGTTCGGCATCAAGGTAGATTAAGAGGTTCCGGCAGCTGATCATATCCATTTTCGTAAACGGCGGGTCCTTGATCACGTTCTGGATGGCGAAGACGACCATCTCCCGGGTCTCTTTTTTTATCCGGTACCCGGTCTCTTCTTTTGCAAAGAACCTCAGCAACCGGTCCGGGGAGACATCGATGGCGATGTTTGCCGGATACGTGCCAGCCCGTGCGGTCGCAATCGCATCCACATCGATATCAGTCGCGTAGATCTGGACCTTCCACTCCTGTTTGATCCCGTCCATGTATTCGCGGAAGAGCATAGCAATAGAGTATGCTTCTTCACCGGAGGCACACCCCGGTACCCAGACCCGGAAGACATAGTTCTCCGGTTTATTCTCAAACAGTCGTGGCAGGACCTCTTTATTGAGAGCGGCAAACGCTTCTTTGTCCCGGAAGAAGCTGGTCACGTTGATGAGCAGTTCCTTAAAAAGGATTTGGACCTCGGCGGGGTTTTCCTTAAGATACCGGGCATACGCATCCATATCGTCGAGGTTATGCACCACCATCCGCCGCTCAATACGGCGATGAATCGTGCTCTTTTTGTACTGGGAAAAGTCATTTCCGGTCCTCGACCGCAGGAGCATCATAATCCGGTTTATGGCACTGATTGCGGCGGGAACCGGGAGGGGCGGGGGTATTTGGGTATGCCTGATGGTCGTTACATAGGTGACCAGCTGCTCAGGGATTTTATCGACCGGCATCACGTATGTCGCAAGACCGCTCTGGACTGCACTTCCCGGCATGCCGTCATACTTCGCTGTGGATGGTTCCTGCACGAAAGAGACCCCACCAGCACCGTGGATTGCCCGGAGCCCGAGCGTACCGTCCGATCCGCTGCCCGACAGGATCACGCAGATCGAGCGTTCGCCCTGGTCCTCGGCAAGAGAACGGAAGAACGAGTCGATCGGCAACCGCAGTCCCCGGGCCTGTTCCGGGACGCTGATCTGGAGGACATCATGGAAGATCGTCATGTCCTTCCCGGGCGGGATGATATAGACATGGTCTGGCTGGACTTTAGTCTGGTCGACTGCCTCGTGAACCGGCATCGTGGTGTTCCGCTGGAGGATATCTGAGAGCATGCTCGCGTGACCCGGGTCAAGGTGAGGGATGAGCACAAACGCCATGCCGCAGTCAGCCGTCATCGTTTTGAAGAAGAGTTCAAATGCTTCGAGCCCCCCGGCGGAGGCGCCAATACCGATGATAGGGAAAGTGGCGTTCTGAGTGTTGGTACCACCGTTTTTACGCGCAATGGCATTCTTCTTTGTGGCAATCTTTTTTTCTGTGGGGGGGCGTGTTTTATTTTTTATCATGATCTCACCGCAGATGGGCACTTTCTGGTGACACTCTCCAATTCAGGTATCATGTGCAATAATTCCGGGATATAGTAATGATATATTATTTATGGCGTTTATTGTTCTTCTGATCTCCCGAACCGGTACATCCCCTTCGGCACCGTGATCTCAAACCGGGCACCTTTGCCCGGTATACCGTTCTCGGTGATTGTAGTTGCCGGAAAGAAGAAGGCACTCCCGGACAAAGAACAGTCCAAAGTGGATGTTTTCACCGACGCTCCGGTCAAAAAGATGGGCTTTATCTTCGGGAGAGATCCCGACACCATCGTCTTCACAGATCAAAATAAGCCCATCCGGTTTCTCCTCGCAGGAGAACCTGATGCGTGTTGTCGTCTTTCCATGGATTACTGCATTTTCAATGAGGTTCGTGAAGATTTTTTCAATGGGCGGATCGGAATACAATTCGAGTCCATGGAGTGCTGTCTCAACCGATATGCCCGGTTTCGGGCTGACGAGCGAAACGGTAAGGTCTTCCCCCTCGATGATCTGCTCGTCATAAACGAGTTGTATTATGACCGACGGATTGATGCGCCATCCGCCGGGAAAATTATTCAGAAAGGAACTGCTGAGGGGCGCAGGGTTCTCGAACACCTGCATGAGCTCGGGCTCGTGGAAGAGCGGGGAGAACGGAGCGGGCGGGTGTATCATCTGCCTGCATTGCTCTACAAACGGTTCCGTATGAAGGCGGAATATATGCGGGCGAAGGGATTTGAACCGCTCCAGCAGGAACAGATGGTCATCGAGTACGTGAAGGAGCACGGGAGAATACGGTGGGCTCTTTGTTGCGGAACTTTGCAAGATCAGTAATGATCAGGCTAAACGGCTATTGAAATCACTTACCGGGAAACACGCGGAATTCAAACAAAAAGGGGTATTCAAAGGTACGCATTATATCTGGGATACTAATGGAACGTGAAGGATGTGCCCATAATTACGGGCGCGCCCCTTTCCCGCCCATATTTTTCTCGTAATTATGGGCTGGACATATTTACCTGATCAGATTGCGAATGTGAACACCTGATTAGACGAACGTCTAATCACATCAGATGTGCGTTTGATAATTTTGTAACCAGTCTGATTCAGGATAGGCTGTTTAATAAAACTCTCCCGGCGTGTACTACCAACTGCCAATTTTGGGGAGATAAAAAAAGGAGAGATCTCGTTTCAGATATATCGCGCTTTCTTCGAGAGTTTGCGGGGGGTATACAGTGGACGGAACGGCATACAGCCGATCTCCGCTTTCACGGCAACGGCAAGTGCATCGACAGTGAGTTGCTCCTTGTACGGTTTGTTGGGCTGCGACTTCTTCCGGATGGTAACCGTGAGTTTTTTCGTTGCAACTTCATCATCGCCAACAACGATAACATAGGGCACCCAGTCCATGCCGGCTTCACGCACTTTCTTACCCACGCTCTCTTCGCGATCATCAACATCACACCGTACCTGTGCGGCGTTCAGGGTGTTGCAGATCTCAAGTGCATATTCACCGTGGCGTTCGGCAACCGGTATGACCCGTGCCTGCACAGGGGAAAGCCATGTAGGAAGTGCGGGAACTTTCTGCGTGGATATGTTTTCGAGTATCGCGCAGATCACCCGCTCGACACTGCCAGTCGGGGAACAGTGAAGGATCGGCGGATAAACGGGAGTGCCATCATCCTTGTGGTACTTGATCTCAAACCGGGTCGAACTCTCGACATCGATCTGGACAGTGGGGTTCTCGATTGGGCGGTTCTGCCCATCAATGGCGGCAAGATCGATCTTTGCCTCCCAGTAGTGAACACGGTCAGACAAAATCTCGATAAGCATGGGGCAGTCGGAGTCCTTCACGATCTTTTTGACCCATGCAACGTTTTCATCATAGAACTTCTTCGTGCACCGGAATGCAGCGACAAGTTTCGTCTCGAAGTCCCTGCCCGTCTGCCAGCCCATCGCAAGCTGCTCCTCAAAACAGGTCAACGCTTCGGGCATATCCGTGCAGAGCGAGTGCATGTCCGGCATGGTAAACGCACGCAGGCGTTTTAAGCCGATCACTTCTCCCTTCTGCTCGTGCCGGAAGGAATAGGTGGAGAGTTCGTACATCTTCATCGGGAGATTGTTCGGGGAGATGTGCATATCTCTCATGATCGAGAACATCCCGAAGCAGGCAGCGAACCTGAGCATCATGCTCCGGTTGTCGCTCCGGAACCGGTACTGGCGTTCGCCAAACTTGTCGGCATGTTCGTAGATTGCCCGGTCACCAAGGTCGTACATCACCGGGGTCTCAACCGGTGTTCCGCCATAATCGAGCACCAGTTTGAGCACGTAATCAGAGAGCAGATCACGGACAAGTTTCCCTTTGGGCATCCAGCGCAGGCATCCCACATCGCTTGCCGGTTCATAGTCCACGAGCTCCTTTGAGCGCATCAGTTCTACATGCGCCGGTTTGCCGCCGGTTGGTTCTGCAACTCCCAGTTCCTTTTTTACAAGGCAGCCAAACGGGGAATTGTCGGCAAAAGTCTTCCAGTCATGGATCTTCCCGTCCGGCGTCATCACGAACCAGTCATGGGTGACCTCTTTTTTACTCTTCTTCACCTCGCCCTCTTCACCGCCGGGCACAATCGTCTTTGAGAGTTCCGATAGCGGGTGACCCTTGCACGAAAGTTTGAATGACTTGTACCAGCCAAACGGTGCACGCTTGACCGCGAAACCCTCAACACTTAACGCTTCTTTAAGAGCAGTCAATGCAGAAATCGCAATGTCCGGGGCGGCAAGGTCACTGGACAGGTGGGCATACGGGTAGATAACAATCTTTTCCACATGAACCTGCCCGGCAGTTTTCTTGATCTCCTGTACTGCCTGGTTGACGACTCCAACGAGATCCTCCTCGTCAACAGACTCCACCGCACAGAAAACGGTGAGTGCCTCGTCTTCCCGGTCCGAGAGCACGGAACACTCTTCCGCCATCTTTGTTCTTTTTTTTGCTTCGTATTCGATATAATCTGAATGAATCAGAAGAAGTCGCATGATTTCATCTCCATTCCGGAACGATTATCTTTATAAATTGAGTTCTTTTCATATTTACCCTCATTGCCCACCGGTACCGGGTTCCCGCCGGTTCGCATGGTACCGTGAGAGGGTTGCCTGCCGCTGGTCGAGGTATTTTGCATCGCCCTTTTTGTTGTACGGGTGTTCTGCCCGCTCGGTGGTGTAGAAGACCAATTGCCCGATGGGCATGCCAGCATAGACTTTTACCGGGCGGGTATTCACGTTGCACATCTCGAGGGTAATCGTGCCCCGGAACCCGGCATCGATCCACCCGCCAGTCTGGTGCAACGTAACCCCCAACCGTGCAATGCTCGACTTGCCTTCGATGGTAGCCACGATATTATCCGGGAGTTCAATGCATTCGAGCGTCTCTGCAAGGATGAACTGCCCGGGATGCAGGATGAAATGATCTGCGTGTATCTCGTCCACATCTGCTGTAACGCTCTCTTTATTGAACGGATCGATCACCTCACTGCCCGCATTATACCAGACGAAGTGGTTGCCGAGCCGGATATCGAGAGAATTGGGCTGCACCAGTGACGGATCGTACGGATCAATTTTGATATAGCCCCGTGCGATACGATCGAGGAGCTGCCAGTCCACGAGAATCATTGGGTTAAGAGTGGGTGCTTATTCCTCTTTAGCACTCTCATCATCCATACGGAATTTCTTACGGTCAAGGAGTTCCGGATCGATCTTCCCTTCCGTCCGGCGCAACAATCCGTGCAGGGTGCTTGCTTCACGGGTGGTAAGATTTGCCCGCCCGAAAATCCGGCGCATCATGACCATCGTATTTTCACGCTTGAACCGGGGATGATCAACAGCGTCAAGGAACCGGTCGATGTGCCGGTACAGGTATCCCATCTCAAACGGTGAAGCAAGAGAATAAGTGCCACGTTTGAGGTTTGCCAGTTCATAGCAGACAACCCCCACCGCGTGGGAGAGGTTGAGGATTGGGTACTCTTCCGCAGTCGGGATTGTGCAGATGATATCGCTCTTTTTCACTTCTTCGTTGTTGAGCCCCCAGTTCTCCCGCCCAAAAAGGATCGAGATGCGCCCGTCAAGTGCCATGATATGCTCCCGCAACTCGCGAGGCGTACAAAACGGCATCCGCATCGGGGTGCAGACCGATTTGGACACTTCGCCCGTAGTCGCAACAACGATGTTGCTCCGGGCAAATACATCCTCCATCGTGCAGCGTTCCGCAGCCAAAAGGACATCCTGGGCATGGGAAGCACGGGCTTTTGCCTCGTTACCCAGTTCACAGGGATCGATGAGTACCATACGGGTAAACCCGAAGTTCTTCATCACCCGTGCAGCAAAACCCACGTTGCCATCGTAGAGTGGCGCTACAAGGACAATATCAATCTCGGGCATAAAAAAAATTATTGAACTGCGTCGACAGTCGCTTTTAAGACCGCCGCACCCTTGTTATACACCGCATTGCCCACGACAATTGTATCGGCATATTGTGACATCTCCGCAGCCTTCTCAGCGGTATCGATCCCTCCTCCATAGTAGAGGATGGACTTATCGATTGCCGCTGCTGCCGCTTTCACCGTGGACGGGTTGCCATATATCCCGCTGTATTCGATATACACGATCGGGAAATGGAAGTAACGGTCAGCAACGGTGGTGAATGCTGCAACTTCATCCGGGGTGAGTGAACAAAGTGACCGTGTCACCTTGCCGACAGCGGAGTCCGGGTTTAAAACGATGTATGCCTCGGGAACGATCTGGTCCCATTGAATCGTCTGCTTCTGCTGCTGGATCCAGTTTTTGTGCTTCCCGACGATCCACTGCACATCTGTCGTGTTCATCACGCTCGGTACAAAGACATAATCGATCCCCTGTGTCAGGACAGCATCCGGTCCCGCCGGTTCCATGACGAGCGGCAGATTGTATGCCTTCAGTTGTTTCTGGAGGGCAGCGAGATTCTCCTGTGTTACGTTCAGGGTACCGGAGAGCATCAGCGCATCAGTCCCGCTCGCAGCGATTGCATCAATATCGCCGGGGCGGAGCTGTTTGTCAGGGTCGAGTTTGGTCACATGCACCCAGTCTTTCCACTTCATCAGTATCACCAGTACTTGGTGCTGGTGCTCAATAAACTGGCGCCATCCGGTAATCGTACAGTCAAATGGAAAATCAAAAGAAAATGGCTCTTCATCAAAATGTGCGGGTAAGATGAATGACTGATTCCGTTTACATACAATCCCTCAAAACAGCGGCGAACCTGAAGAAGAAGTCATCCCGAAAAAAAATAACAAAGCCACACGATATCTACGGGCAAGGCGATCAGCCCAACGCGTCACTAAAAGGTATACTTATATCCGGATAACCGCATTATCCCGTTTCTTTTTGATCAGCGCCTGGTACCCGCGGATCTTCCCGGCATCAATACCGGTCTCAAGAGCCAGTTTTGGGGCATCTGCATGGAGGAGGCTCTCCGCATCAACAATCCCGGCATCGAAGAATTTCGCAATGATGGTCATACCCAGCCCGCTGATCGCGAGGAGTTCCTTTCTCCCCCGCTCGATCTGAAGTTTTGACAGTTTTAACGGGGAGGGTTTTTTTAAGTACGTGCAGACCTTCCCCACATGCCGGTGCACGGTGTCAAGTCCCATACCCGTGAGAGTGGCGAGGGTACCGGGGGGTGTAGAACAGAACGCTTCTGGTGTAATGATGCCGGCAGCGATGTACTTCTTCAGGCTCACCGCGGGAATGCCGATCTCTTTTAACAACTGCCCGTTGTAGGACACCTGTGCCTCGGTCAGGAGATGTTGCGCCTCACTCTCTGCAACACCGGCTTTGTGCAGGGTGGCAGGAGAGGCTTTGGCGAGCGTGGCAAGGTCAGTCACCCCCGCATCCTTTAAGGTCGTCATAATCTTCGCGTAACTGCGACCCTTGCGCGGTATCAGGTGGTTGCGCATAAATTTGCGGCACTCGGAACGGCGGCGGAGTTTTTCGAGCATCTCTTCAGCTTCAAGCCGGATGCGGGCTGCCATATCCGGGGTAAGGTCAAGCGTCTTTGCAAGAGTTTCAGCGGGACTGCGTGCGATCTCTGCTACCGTGTAGATGTGGCGCGAGCGGGCTTTTTCAATCAGTTCCTTCGTCATTGAGGGCATCTCAATGAGCGACTCTGCATTGGAGTTGATGTGGTGGCAGAGCGGGCAGCCGATGTCCCACGGGCGGGCACCCTTTCTCACCAGCCGGACGAAATGGAGATGGTGCTTGTCGCAGACCTCGTCAGTCCGCACCGCCCACCCCCACTGCGTCACCGGGAGCCCGATGTTGAACGTGCACTCAGGATACCGTGCACAACCGATGAACTGGGTTGACCCGCGCAGGTGCTTGATCGCGAGCGTCCCCCCGCAGACCGGACATGCGCCAAGGTTCAGTTCTTCCGTGGTTCTTCCCCGTATATCGTCGCCGATTACCTGTTTGTTCGCCTCAAGCTGGTCAAACGCGAGGTGAAGCATCCGCCGGGATTCACGGACTACATCCTCCCGCGTCCGCTTGCCCTCCTTGATCTGCTGCATATGGGCTTCGATCGTCTGCGTCATGTCGGGTTTTGTGATCGTATCCGCATGCTGTTCAAGGGATTCGGTGACTACGCGCCCGACAAGCGTAGGACGTAATGGGTTGCCCTCTACATATTTGCGGGACACGAGCTTTGCGATCACTTCGTGCCGGGTGCTCTTTGTGCCAAGACCCAGTTCTTCCATCCGCTGGATCAACTTGCTCTGTGTGTACCGTGCTGGTGGCTGGGTTTCCTTCTCATCGAACGTGACCTTTTTTATGGGCAGTTTTTCCCCAACAGTGAAGGCAGGCAGGCAGGTCTCTTTTGCTTCAGAGAACGGGTACACGACATGCCAGCCGGGCTCAAGCAGGTGCCCGCCGGTGGTGGTATAGCCTTCACTGTGGGCATCAAAGTTCACCTTCAGGGTCTCCCAGAGTGCATCCGGGGAGAGCGTTGCTAGGAACCGGCGGAGCACAAGCTCGTAGACTTTAAATGCATCGTCACCGATCGCTTCACGGGTCGCCGGACCGGTCGGGTGGATTGGCGGGTGATCGGTAGTGGTCCTCTTCCCGGCGGTCGGAACGGCACGCCGGTGTGCCTGCACCCACTCAACATCTTTTCTAAAGGGGGATGCAAGAAGCGTCACAAGCAAACCATTGAGGTCAAGCGATGGTGGATAAACGGTATTGTCAGTCCTCGGGTACGAGATAAACCCGTTCATGTACAGGTCTTCTGCTATCCGCATCGCGTTTGCCGCCGATAACCCAAGCCGGGCAGCGGCAACGATAAACGTGGTAGTATCAAACGGCGAAGGTGCATGGTCCTGCTTGGTACCGACCTTCACTTCCACGACGACAAGCGGCTCTTTTGTCCGGTCCCGGGCAAGGACTGCTGCGGCTTTCTCCTTAAAACGCCCATTTATGTGCCGGGCTTCGATCTTCTCTTGTGCCTTTTCGGTCTCAAGCGAGAGCTGCCAGTATTTCTCCGGCACGAATGCCTCGATCTCTTTCTCCCGGTCCACGATCATCGTGAGTGTCGGGCTCTGGACACGTCCCACCGAGAGGATATTCTGCCCCCCGCGCCGCGCAGAGAGCGAGATGAACCGGGTGAGGGAAGCCCCCCACATCAGGTCAATCGACTGCCGGGCTTCTCCGGCGCTCGCGAGCGCGAAGTCAAGGCTTGTCGTTTTACTAAAGGCACTCCGGATTTCCTGCGGCGTGATGGCAGAGAACCGTGCACGGTCAACGGGCACATTTTTGTTAACCGCACGCACAAGATCGAACGCCTCTTTTCCAATCAGTTCCCCTTCGGTATCAAAATCAGTGGCGATGGTAATGCGGTCAGCCTTCCGTGCCAGTTTCTGGAGAAGGTTTACAATCTTCCGCTCTGACGGGATTTTGATGGTCTTTGCATCAATCAGGCTCCGGGGAGTTGCATCTTCGCTGCGCCAGTTCTCATACCCCGGCTCGAAATCCACTTCCACGACATGCCCACGGAGCCCGACGGTAACAGTATCACCGAATGCGTAGGTGGAAACCCCGGCATCCTTCTGCTCATTGATCTTTTTCTTATCGGCAAGGATCTGGGCAATGCGCCGCGCCGAGATGTTCTTCTCTGCTACAATCAGGTGCACAGCCGGTCATGCCTCCGTGTTGGTCAGCGCTTGTGCGATCTCGCGGTTCAGTTCTTTTGGATCCGACCTGCCCCGCGTCTTTTTCATCGCACAACCGACCAAAAAGTTCATGGCGCCGTTTTTACCGGCGTGGTAGTCCTCCACTGCTTTTGGATTCTCTGCAATAACCTCTTGTATGATTGCCGCGAGAGCAGAAGAGTCGCCGGAAGTCTTTTTCAGGTTCAGCCGGGTGACAATGGCGTCGGGTGTCTCGCAGGGTTGTGCATCCCGGCGCTGGTCGAGCATCACCCGCAGCACCTCAATGCCGCTCTTGTCAGTGATTGTACCCGTGGCGAGGAGCACAAGAAGGCTGGTGAAACTACCCGGATCGAGCGTGTCGATGCTCATGCCCCGGTAGTTGAGTTCGCCAATGAGCGTGTCAGCAATCCATGTGGCAGCAGGAGTATAGAGCGCTGCATCCGGCGCCACTACACGCTCAAAGAAGTTTGCCAGCCGAAGTTCGCCCGTGAGTGTCCGGGCATGGTTAAGCGAGCACGTGTACTGCGCGACAAAACGCTCCCTTCGTGCATCGGGAAGTTCCGGAAGAATGATATCTTTTACCCATGACTGGACGTGGAGCGGGCGGAGGTCCGGCTCCGGGAAGTACCGGTAGTCGTGCTCCTGCTCCTTTGAGCGGGAAGACTGGGTGATCCCCCGCCCTTCAAGGAAGTGCCGGGTCTCCCGTTCAACCTTCAACCCGCGGCGGATCAGGTTCTTCTGCCGCGTCACTTCAAAGTTCAGTGCCTTTTCTACCCCTTTGTAGGAGCTGATGTTCTTGACCTCGACACGCTCGCTCCCGACGATCGAGATGTTTGCATCGACCCGTAGCGACCCCTCTTTCTCTGAATCAAAGACGCTGAGATATTCAAGCGTTGCACGGAGTTTGTTCAAAAATTTCCGTGCCTCTTTAGCCGATCGCATGTCCGGCTCGCTCACAATTTCGATGAGCGGGATACCGGCACGGTTGTAATCCACAAGGGAGTACTTGCCCCGTTCCGGGTTGCCCATGTGGACGAGCCTGCCGGGGTCCTCTTCTACATGGATGCGGGTGAGCTGGACACGTTTCTCGCCCCCTTCATCCGACTCGATCTCAAGATACCCGCCAAGAGCGAGTGGTTTGTCGTACTGGGTGATCTGGTACGCCTTGTCAAGGTCAGGGTAAAAATAATTCTTCCGGGAAAACTCGGATTCATGAATGACTGTGCAGTTGAGCGCCTTTGCGACACGCATCGCATACTCGATCGCCCGCTTGTTGATGACCGGCATCGTGCCGGGCAGACCAAGACAGACCGGGCAGACGTGGGTATTGGGACCATCGTCCCGGTAATCGGTGGAACAACCGCAGAAGAGTTTCGACTTCGTGTCGAGCTGGCAGTGGACTTCGAGCCCGACAATGATCCCGGTCTCGGTCATGTGCTCACCGCCTGTTCATAGGCAAAAGCAACATCAATCACACGCTCATCCTCGAAGGGTCTCCCCATGATCTGGAGCCCGACAGGCATACCCTCAACCTTCCCGCAGGGAACAGATATCGCAGGGATACCGGCAAGATTTGCAGGAACCGTCAGGATGTCCGAGAGGTACATGGAGAGGGGGTCGCTCTTCTCGCCAAGTTTAAAGGCAATAGTAGGCATGGTCGGACCGACAATGACGTCAACGCCGGATAAGATCCGGGCAAAGTCCTTTCTCACGTTCTCCCGCGCAATTTGTGCCTTTGCATAATATTTGCCATAATACCCGCTGGAAAGGGCGAAGGTGCCGAGCATGATCCGGCGCCGCACTTCGGTGCCGAAACCTGCCCGCCGCACTTCACGGTACGCATCATGCCATGACTTCTTCGTGTCCGCTGCAAGCCCATACCGCACGCCATCGAACCGCGCAAGGTTCGAACTCGCCTCGCTCGTACAGATCACGTAGTAGGCAGCAAGCGCATACTCCATCGATGGGATGCTGCACGGGACGGTGGTTGCGCCAAGTGCTTCGAGCTTAGCTATCGCCCGTTGTACAACGGTTGCAACCTTCGGGTCAACCCCCGCGCCGAAATATTCCTCCGGGATACCCATCTTCAATCCGGAAATATGGGCATCCGGGATAAGGGTATATGGTCGATCGTACGACGTGGTATCACGACGATCGTAACCGGCAATCACCTGCATGAGCCGCGAGACATCAGTGACGTTTTGTGCCATCGGTCCAATCTGTTCAAGCGAGTTTGCGTACGCAATAAGACCGTACCGGGAGACACGCCCGTAGCTCGGTTTTAAGCCAACGCACCCGCAGAATGCTGCGGGGCACCGGATAGACCCCCCGGTGTCAGTACCCAGTGCCATCGGCACCATGCCGGAAGCGACAGCAGCGGCACTGCCACCCGATGAACCGCCGGGGACCCGGTTCGTATCGTGGGGGTTCGTCGTGGGTCCAAACCCGGAATTTTCGGTCGTTGTGCCCATCCCGAACTCATCCATATTCGTCTTACCGGCGATCGCAGCACCTGCCAGTTTTAATTTTGTGACAACATGCGCATCGTAAGGGGGGATATAACCTTTGAGGATCTTTGATGCACAGGTGGTCTCGATACCTTGAGTGGAAATATTGTCCTTCACAGCAACCGGAATACCGGCAAGCACCCCGGTGCCGTGAACGGGCTTTTTGCAGATAGTAAGAAACGCATGGTACCGGTCATCCGGCTCGAAATGGATCGTATGCTCTGCCACTACATCACCCGTGGCGCCCTGATGAAGCCATCTTCGTGTGCACCGGCATTTGTAAGAATATCATCACGCGAAAGTGACGGTGTTATTTCATCCTCGCGCATGACGTTGGTGAGATCACGGGTGACGACAGCGTCTCCCTTAACCCGGTCAAGCAGATCAAAATAGTCAAGTATTGCATTGAACTGCCCGGTAAAGGTGCCCAGTTCATCGGTATTGATGCCGATATCGGCAAGT
>JAPKXU010000217.1 GCA_026394655.1 Methanoregula sp.
TCCATTCCATTCGACCAAAAAAACAATGACGACGAGAAATATCATTTAGGGTAACCTATGAGCTGAGCCTAAAATGACCAATTGAGGGTACCCATGAGCTGAGCTTTTTTGGGTAACCCCAGTGCTGAGCCTTTCCACTTAACGAAATGAGATCACAATCCGAAATCATACACCAGTTGCGGGAGATGATGGCAGAGCTCTCAGTACAATACCATGTCCAAAAAATCGGCATCTTCGGTTCATATTCAAAAGAATGCCAGACACAGGAAAGCGATCTCGATCTCGTCGTGGAATTTGATCAGCCGATTGGCATGTTTGCCTTCGTGCACTTAAAGAACCGGATTGCAGAGCGTCTTGGGATCCGGGTCGATCTCGTTACACCTGCCGGGCTCCACCCGCTCATCCGGGACCAAGTCATGCACGAGGTTGTCTATGTCTGAAAAACGCTCATCCTCTCTCCTCCTTTATGATATCTTGCAATCCATAGAAAAGATTGAGGATTTCACCCGGGACCTCTCATTCGATCAGCTGATGGGCGATGAGAAAACAAAGGATGCAATCCTTCGCAACCTCCAGATCATCGGGGACGCATCAAAGACACTTCCCGAAACGCTCATTTCAAAGCATCATTAGGTAGACTGGAGTGGAATTACCGGGTTGCGCGATATTATCACTCACCGCTATTTTCGCGTTGACTGGAACCTGCTCTGGAAAAGTATTCATGAGGAATTACCTGTTTTAAAAATCCAAGTTCAGCAACTGGTACAAGAAAAACAGTTCTAAGCAGCCATCAAAGTGCAGTTCTGTAAAAATCTGAAAAGAACATCGCGACCCTACTACAGTTCGTCCTGAAATCCAGACAGCCGCCCCCTCGCTCCGGGCAGCCCGGTCACACCTCCCTTTAACATCCAACCACCATCCCAACCTTCATCCATCCCCACCACGACACTACCGTACCATGCCAGATATCCGGGGATTGTCAGATAAAGCGCACGAATTCGCCGAGTCCGGGCAATACGAGAAGGCACTCGAACTCGTGAACAGGGAAATTAAAACCGATGCCAACAACCCGAACGCATGGTATAACAAAGGGATACTTCTTTTCAAAATGTGCCGATACCAGGACGCTCGCAATTCGTTCGCTCAGGCAACGGACATCGATCCAGAATTTGTAGAGGCATGGTACAACAAGGGCATTGCCCTGATGAATCTCAAAAAGTATCTTGAAGCCATCCGTGCCTTTGACAAAGCCATTGCGATCAATCCGGATGACCGCGAGGCACGACAGCAACGGGATCAGGCGCAGAAGAAGATCATGGAGTCCTGTAGTTCCTCTCCGTCGTCTTCCGGGAAACAAACGAAATTGTTCAAGTGAGTGCTGTTTGAGCGTGTGCTTGTATTCCACGAGGAGGGCTTGTGTATATTCCGCACTCTTTTTTGTCGGCACATAGTTCAGCGCCTTCACCCGGTTCAGCTGATTGCCCAGCCCGATCCATCACCCGCTCCGCTCCCGGAGCACCCCCATCAACTCCACAAGATTCCGGTCCAGAAAATCCTGTCCCTCAGGATTCAAATCCCGGTTCACGTCAGGCTGAATCCCAACGAGCGTCACCTTCGCCCCGGTATCTTTCTCAATAAACTCCATGACCTCCGACAGCGGGAGGGCATGCGTTGAGAAGTGGTCTTCCGGAATCCGCGCCGGGTCGATGACCGCGATCGTGCCGGGCGGGGCACCCATCTCTGCGGCATCTGTGAGGATCACATGATTGGGCTGAAATGTCCGGAGGGGTCCGGTCATACTCTCCGGTACAGTACCTGCAAAGAACACCCGTACACCGGGAATGTGCATCCCATCGATCTCCCGTGCGACAAGCATCCCAAGCCGGTCAACTCCGGATTGTTCATCTCCGATACCCACGATCGCAATCCGCCGGGCTGCACCCAGTCTCTGCCGCATGAGTATCCTAAATGTTGGGGGTGAGACCTGTTTCACGTCACAACAACTTCCCGGTCGGTGCCGGTACGCGAGAGTTCCGGTACGACAATGATCGCCCCCGTCGGGCAATGTCGCTGACACAGCCCGCACCGGATGCAGCGGAAAACCTTCACCTGCGGTTTTTTCTTGCGGACAAGCACCTTCCCCTTGAACTCGACCTCCCGCAGGTTCGCAACCATGGTAATTGCCTGCGGTGGGCAGACAAGCGAGCACTTCGAACACCCAATGCATTTTTCATCGGTAATGGCAACCCTGCCACGGAATGAATCCGGAATCGGGACCTTTTCTGTCGGATAGAGTATCGTAAAAGGCTTTCTTAAGAGATTTACGAGCATCTCTGACAGGACACTCATGCACGCACCCACCAGTAGTTCATTGCGAGCACGATCGCTACCTGCACTATGGCGGCACTCGTGATATATTTCCACCCGATCCGGTTCAGCTGGTCGATGCGGATACGCCCGGTTGCCACCTTGATCGAGGAGAGGATCAGGAGCACGGCAAGGGTCTTTACAAGGAACAGGATAAAGCCCACAATCCAGCCGAGCCATGCAGGAGAAATGACCCACGGCACCTGCGGACCTCCGAGGAAGAGTGCCGCAACAAGCGCACTGCCGCAGACAAGCGACGCGTCCCGTGCGAGGTGCATGAGCGCGAGCCGGCGCCCGGTCAGCTCCGTCCAGGGTCCGGCAACGATCTCGGTCTCTGCTTCGGGGATATCAAACGGTGTTCTCTCCAGTTTTGCCTGGAGCCCGATCAGGGCAACAACAAACCCGATCGGCTGGAGGAAGAGACACCACAGGTGTTGCTGTTGCCAGACCATGATCCCTGAGATCGACCATGTACCTGCCATGAGCGCAGGTGCAAGGAGAGCCAAAAAGAACGGCACTTCGTAGATGAAGAGCTGCGTAACGGCACGGACTCCGCCCACCGCAGAGAAGATGTTCCGGCTCAGCCAGCCAAGGACAAAGAGGAGGATGGTCGGGAGTGCCAGGAGGTAGAGCACAAGGACGAGGTCTCCCTCGAACGCGAGCGGGCTTATGCCGACGATGGGGATATAGAGATACGCGGTCATGACCGCCGCGAGGGCGATTAACGGTGCTGCATCGAATATGCGCCGGTCCACGCCATCCGGATCGATCACTTCCTTGCCCAGCACCTTGATGAGATCCGCGAATGGCTGGAAGAACGGGGGTCCGACCCGGTGCTGCATCCGTGCTGCGATGCGCCGGTCGAGGTATTCGAACGTGAGTGCATAGGCAAACAGGAACAAAAAGCCCGGGAAGAGGAAGATGTAGATGAAGAGGAGTAAGGGGTCCATTATGATCGCTCCTCGGCATGCCAACGGGCACGGCTGCGCTCCCGGAGCTCGTCAAAGGTGATTGCATTCTTTTTCTTCTCCCTATCATCGATAACCGTGATCCGGGAAGTGCACGAGAGGCAGGGATCAATTGCCGCAACAATTACCGGGATATCTGCGATGTTTTGCCCGGTAAGGCACATGGCAACTGATGTCCAGTTGGCAAGCGTCGGGGTGCGGATATCGATCCGCTCAACCTTGTCGGTACCATTTGTCCGGATGAAGTGCACGAGCTCCCCACGGGGCGCTTCGTACCGGGAGAGGCACTCTCCCGTGGGTGCAGTCTTTGGCGTTGCCACACGGATGTTTCCTTCGGGAAGATGTTCGAGGCAGTACCGCACGATCTTTGTGCTCTCCTGGATCTCTCCGATTCGGACACATGTCCTGCCATACACATCCCCGTGCGTATCGGTTACCACCTCCCACGGTATTTCAGCGTATACGAGATAGGGATCCTCATGGCGGGCATCACAGGCAACACCACTTGCACGGGCAGTTGGTCCGACAGCGCCATACGCGAGCGCCTCTTGTTTTGTCATCTTCCCGACACCCCGGAAACGGAGAAGCATGGTCTCTTCTTCATTCACCATGCCCACGTATTTTTGTACCCGTTCCTCAAGGAGCGGCAAGCGTGCAAGGGCCGCTCTTACCTGCGCCGGTGTCAGGTCACACCGCACACCCCCGACCTCGTTCATCCCGTAATGTACCCGGTTCCCGCTCATCTCTTCGAGCGTGTCCTGCACCGCCTCACGGTCACGCCATGTCCACATAAAAAGCGTGTTAAAGCCAATCTCGTGCCCTGCGACACCCAGCCACAAAAGGTGGCTGTGGATCCGTTCCAGCTCGGCAATGATGGTGCGGATATACTGGGCACGCGGGGGGATCTCCAGTTGCATGATCTCCTCGATCCCTTTGGCAAAGGCGGTCGTGTGGGAGTGGGAGCAGATCCCGCAAACCCGTTCAAGGAGCGGGAGCACGCGGATGAAATCCCGCTGTTCGGCTGCCTTCTCAATGCCCCGGTGGTTATACGAGAGGTCAAGTTCGAGGCGGACGATCTTCTCGCCATCTGCCACTACCCTGAAGTTCACGGGCTCTTTGAGTGCCGGGTGCTGCGGACCGATGGGGATGATCACTTCAGTCATAGTGGTTCCCTCCGCTCCTTTGTGCCGCCGTAGGATCGTCCCGGTGCCGGCTTCCAGTCCTTGCGCAGGGGATACTCGTTTTCAGGGAAATCTTCATTGAGGACGAGTTTTTTTAGTGACGGATGCCCGGTAAAGGAGATGCCGAAGAGGTCGTGTATCTGCCGCTCGTAGAGCCCCGCTGGCAGGAGCAGATCTGACAGGGTTGCGAGCACGGGTTTATCCCGTGATAATCCGGTGGCGATAGTGATAACCGTGCGATGCTGCCCGGTGAAATGATAATGCAGTTCGAGCGTGCGACTGTTGTCCACGGCGCTGACCGTGATCAACCGGTCACATCCGAGCATCGCCTGCACATGCATTATCGCGTCCCGGAGACGGTCGGGTGTTGTCGTTATCCTAAACCGATTTTTTCCTGCCGGTTCAACGGTTCCGAATCCCTTCATCGTCTCGGTCACAAAGTTCAGCGTAAGTGGGTCAATCATACCGGCACCTCCCCAACCGGGTTTACGGTATCCGTGCTCACCGGTGCCTTCTTCTGCCGCCATTCCTTCCCGCCATGAGCGATATCTTCTGCAAGAAGTCCTAGGCACGTCACCACCGCATTGATCAGTTCGTCCGGGCGGGGAGGGCATCCGGCAACGTAGACGTCAACGGGTATGACGCTGTCCACCGAGTCCATGACATGGTATAGTCCATGGAATACTCCTCCCTCTGCTCCGCATGCACCAATTGCAATCACATATTTCGGTTCGGGCATCTGTTCCCAGACGCGGCGGAGCCGGGACGCCTGTTTTAATGTAGCCGGACCGGTGACGAGAAGGATATCCGCGTGCCGTGGTGATCCTTTCGCAAGGATCCCGAACCGCTCAACATCGAACCGGGGGATCAGGCAGGCAAGGATCTCAATATCGCACGCGTTGCATCCCCCGCTGTTGAAGATCGTAATCCACGGGGATTTAATCCGTGCCCAGTTCACGAGCCGCTGGCTCCAGTTGCCGGGTTTTCCTGTCATCTATCAGTCACCTCCAGAAGGAACGACGCCACCGTTTCCCGCATCTGTTGCCGGTATTTTAAGGCTAGTCTCTGTTTCCGCCACAGCCACATCTATACCCTCACGGATCATGCCGTTCATAGCTCCCACCTCAGGACAGTAACCGCAACTGCAACGATGGCCAGGTACCCGAGCGTCGCCCAGAGCGGTGCATCATACGGAGCGATGGCGATGACAAGGGCTGCCACATGCACGACCACAAAAAACAGGGCGACGTAGAAGAACGCGTAGCCGGGCTGGTATGCCTGGGCATGGCTCACCTCGCCACCGACATACGGCATCGTCCGGTTCTCACCGGGCACAAACGCCGGGGCAACGGTACGAGCCCACGCATAGATCAGGTACCCGATGGCGAGGGCAAAAACCAGTATGAGGATCGGCGATGTAAGGATATCGATGGGATTCATCTATGGCACCCCCCATGTGAAGAGTTGCCCGGCAGCATGTGAGATCCAGTCAAACGACTCCGGGAAGAGCCCGAAGTAGACCGTCACCACAGCGAGGAAAACGACAGCAGAGATCGCGCTCGCGGGGATTTTATGTGCATCCCTGGCAGGTACTGGCGGTTCAGTCGTGTGTGCCTGAACATTGCGGGAGAACATGAGTGTTGAGAGGATCGGGACATAGTACCCGAGCGAGATGATACTGTTTGCCGCGAGGACAAGGGCAAGGACAACCCCCCCTGCCATCGAAGTGACCATCCCTGCCTGTTCAAGGAGAAGCTTACCCAAGAACCCGCAGGTGAAGGGCACACCGATCAGCCCGAATACGAAGATCATAAAGGAGATGCCGATGAGTGGGTGCCGGGCGCCGATGCCCTGCATCCGGGCAATTACCGGGGAGCCGGCTTCTGTGGCAAAAGCATCAGCCGCGATAAATGCACCGCCTTTCATCACGCTGTATGCGATCGCGTAATACAAGCCGGCGGTGAACCCCAGGGGCAGGCTATAGCACATCCCGATGCCAAAACCGAGGAGAATATAGCCCATCTGGGCAACGCTCGAATACGCAAGCACGCGCCGGAGGTCAGGCTCTTTTAATGCAAGGAGGTTGCCCGCGGTCATCGTGAGGACGGCAAAGAACGTCACGATGATGCCGAGCGTTCCGGGAACAACGGCGCTCACGGGGAAGGCTGACAGGGATAAGAACAGTGCGATGAGCACACCCATCTTGGTTGCACCCACCAGAATGACCGTGACACCGCACGGAGCCCGTGAGTACGCATCGGGAAGCCACGTGTGGAGCGGGACAATCGCGAGTTTCACCCCGTAGCCGAGCAGGATGAGGATGGCAGCGAACAAAAGAAGCGACGGGTTTGCACCGGCGAGTGCTTTGGGTAATTCTGACAACCGGAGCGTATGACCCAGCAGGTACAGGATCGACACACCAAGAAGTGCCGTGAGAGTTCCGACCACACCTTGCAGGAGGTATTTCATCGCGGCTGATAGCGCCTTTGGATCTTCCTCATGCCGGTATGCCACGAGCGCGTAGACAGGAATTGCCGAGAGTTCGACCGCAACAAAGATCGTGAAGAGATCTGTCGCAAACCCGACCGCCACCGCACCGGCAAGCGCGAATAAAAAGAGCGGGTAATAGAGCTGGACAGGTCCTTTGGGATCAAGACTGCCCTGTGACACCCACGCGGCAACAGCACCCAGCCCGGTGATAAGAAGTCCCCCGGTGATACCGATAAACGAGATCGTGGATGTTGGTGTGTGCGGGAGTATGACCGAGAACAACAGGGCAAATGCGGCAACCAGCCATAACGCTGTGAAGGTCCCGCTCCATGAGCGGAGTGCCGGCGGGAGGAACTTTGTCACGAAGTAGATTACGATGCCCCCGACAGCGACAAAAAGCGGTATCGTGACAGCAAGATCTCCGTATATCACAGCGCCACCCCCAGTATAACGACAGTCGCAAGCGCGACAAGCACACTCCCGAACATCGCGATGTTCCAGTTCGCATCCCGGTCTTCCATCCCCATGGCGATCCCGCCGAGCGAGAAGCACATGCGGGCTGCCCGCACCGCGTACCCGTAGCAGTGCCGGAACGCTGCGTCAAGGAGCCGGGCACATACCATGACGCCCCGACCAATCGCAACATACAGGACATCAAAGTCGATGAGGTGTGTCTCATGCGGTTCGAGAAGTTTTTTACCGATGGTAAAGAAGAATGCGAGAGCAGCGACCATGACGATGAGGGCAGTTGCGATGTGGACCGGTTCGTACGCGACGAATGCTACCGGGTATGGCAGGAGGGCATAGAGAACCTGCGGGTACACGCCAAGGATGATGCAGATGACGGCAATGCTAACCATCGCTACCTGCATGAGGAGCGGCGGGTCCGATGCCGGTGTATCGCCCGGTCGGATGAACGCGAAGTACCCGAGTTTGATAAATGAGACAAATGTCCCGAACGAGGCAATCGTAAGGAGCACCCATATCCAGATACTCGTATGCTCCGCTGCCGTCATGACCATCCCCTTTGAGACAAACCCGGCAAAGAGGGGCACCCCGGAGATAGAGAGTGCCGCAATCCAGAATGCAAATGCAGTCACCGGCATCTTTCTCTGGAGCCCGCCGATGCGGCTCAACAGGTTCTCACCGGTCTTCCAGATGATGACCCCTACTGCCATGAAGAGGAGCGTCTTATACAGGATGTTAGTGACGAGATGCGCCATTCCTCCGTCAAGCCCGAGCTGCCCGGTCCCGCTTGCCGCACCGAGCCAGCAAAGGATCACCACACCGGCGACCATGTAGCCCACCTGCGAGATGATATGGTACGAGAGCAGGCGGCGCATGTCGTTCTGGAACATCGCGAAGATGACGCCATACACCGCCATGATTGCACCGATGTACATGATTACTTCAGTTCCGGGTTGCGCACGGGCAAGGACATAGACGGCAGCCTTTGTGGTAAAAACGCACAAAAACACGCTCGCGACAAAGTTTGCCTTCGGGTACGCATCGGTGAGCCACGTGTGCAACGGGACGATCGCAAGGTTCACGCCGATGCCGAGCGTGATAAGGACTGTCGCCCAGAACTGGTACGTGGCATTGGGAATGCCGGCAAGCGGGCTGACTAGGGGAGATCCCGCTCCGAGAAAGAGGAGGACGATCCCCCCGCCAAGAAGCGTTCCGCCAAACCCATGGAAGAGGAGATACCGGTATCCTGCCCCGATCGCTTTCCCGCCCTCCTGCCAGATGAGAAATGTCGAGGTGACTGCCATGAGTTCCCAGAAGAAGAGGAGGGTAAGCCAGTCACCGGCAAAGACCACGCCAAGGGCGGCAGCAGCATAGAGCAGGGCAAATAGCTGGAGACGGGGCGTGGCAACAACGGCAGCATAGAGGATCGCAAAGAACGCGATTAGGGCAAAGATCACCCCGACAAGGTACGAGAGCTGGTCGATTTTGAGAAGCGTGAGTGTATATCCCATGAAGGGTAGGTTCCACTGCGCCACACCGGCTGCTCCTGCGCTCGCGAAGTAACCGCCGGGCAAAAGCACGACATCAACGAGCGTAATCCCGCCGAGCACAATAAGCCCGGCTTGTCGTACCCGCCCGCCCAGTGCAAGCACCAGCGGGGCGCCGACAAGGAGGATCAAAAACGGCGGGATCGAGGTGCCGATCACAAACGTGCCTGAAACGATGCCTGCTGTATGCGTCACGCTCGCTGCCACCTGTGTACAGAGTGCAAACGGACCGTAGGGAATGCCAGTCCAGATCCCGAGGATCACCGCTATAGCTGCCGTGATGCAGACCGGGATGCGGAGTGTCCAGCGGACACGGGGCACATCACCCTCGTATGGTCGGAAGAATGCCCGTATGATGACCGGGAGGAAATACGCGAGGTTGAGCACACTTGCCAAGACAAGGACGAGAAGGATCCACCACTGGGTAATGTTCCCGGCACCAATCCCCATCGAGAGGTACCACTTCGCGATAAACCCCGCCATTGGCGGCAGTCCCACCAGGGAGAGCGTGGCAAGCGTGAATGCGGCAAACTCCCATGGCATCTTCCTGCCAAGCCCGGAAAGCTCGGATATCTTTGTCTTTCCGGTCTCCACAGCGACTGTACCTGCAACAAAGAACATCGCTAGTTTGGCGAAAGCGTGGGCGGTGAACGCAAAGGTGGCACCGATGATTGCCGCCGCTCTTCCGGTATCCGAGACCCCGGATATACCGGCAGGCAAAAGGACAGCGGCTCCAAGGACCATGTAGCTCAACTGGCTTATCGTGGAATACGCGAGTCTGAGTTTGAAGTCGTCCTGACGGAGCGCGAGAAGCGACCCGACAATGATCGTGATCACTGCCACCGCGATGACAAGGTTCTGGAGCCCGAGGTTCGCCATCAGGTCCGGTCCGTACAGGTACAACATCAGGCGCAGGAGCCCGAAGACCCCGGTGTTCACAACGGCAACGGCGTGCAAGAGCCCGCTCACCGGCGTCGGCGCGACCATCGCGCTCGGCAGCCAGCCGTGCAGGGGCACAAGTGCTGCCTTCACCCCGAAACCTGCCATGAGGAGGATAAATCCCAGCCGGGCAAAGTCCGGGGAAATGGCTGCAATGGCAGGATTACCGCCTGCAACAAAATCAAGCGTGTTTCCCATCGCAATAATAGACATCATTCCGGCGAGAACCGCAACACCGCCGCCCTGGGTATAAATCAGGTATTTCCTACCGGCAGCAAGGGCTTCCGGGGTCTCGTTATGGACAACGAGCGGGTATGCGGCAATGGCGAGGATCTCGTAGAAGACAAAGAGCGCAAAGACGTTCGAGGAGAGTGCCACTCCCATCACGGCACCGATACAGATGGCGAAGCTGGCATAATACCGGGTCTGTGCATGCTCATGCAGTCCCCGCATATACCCGATGCTGTAAACCGTCGTTATGATCCAGAGCAGTGAGGCAATGCCGGCAAACAACAGCCCGAACGCATCCGCTGTGAACTGGATGGGGAGGCTTGGGAGAACGACAAGCGCCTGCGTGGAGACCGGTTGCACTGCAAAGGCTGACGGAAGGGCGAGCACAACAAAGACGAACGTCAGGATCGCAGCAACGAGGGATGCGGCTTCGCGTGCGTCGGGTCGGTTGTGCAGGAGCATGACTGCGCAGGTGCCAAGAAACGGCATTGCCACGATGGCGACGAGCATCCATGGTTCGACACCGGTCATGTGCCACCACCTCGCGTGAGCCGGAAGATTGCAGCACTGTCGAACGTCTGCCAGCGTTTTCGTGCGAGAATGACAAGGGCAAGCGCGAGCCCGGCAACGACTGCTTCGATAGCGATGATGGTGAATACCACTGCCTGTGAGAGTCCCATTTCACCAGAAAGGTAACCACCGAGGATAAAGATGAGGCTCACCCCTTTTCCCAGAAATTCAAGCCCCATCACCATCTTGATCAGGTTCCGGCGTGCCATCAGGCATGCAAGCCCGATGGCGAAGAGAGCGCCTGCGATGATCATGCCGACGATTGCTACAGAGGAGATCATGGGTGCATCTCCCGTAATCTCCCGGCGCCGAGGAGCAGGAGTATCGAGACGACACCGGCAAGGATGATGACCCCCTGGAGGATCACTTCATAGGTGCGGTCGTGCCAGAGCGCCACGCCCGCAGTCGTGAGCTGCGGACTGGCAGCCGTTGTAAGGGCACCCCCCATAATGAGGGCATATACAAAGACAACAAGAAAGACAGCTCCGCAGATCACAGCGCAGGCAGTTTTTCTGTTCATGCCGGCACTTCCTCTTCCTCCCCACCGGCAAGGATGAGGGCAACCAAAAAGAGCACCGCAACCAGTCCCGCACCGACAGTCAGTTCAAGCGCACCGGCATACGGGGATGCGAAATAAAAGAAGATCGCCGCAAGGCACACACTGGCGATGGCGTAGGCTGCAATGGAGCGGATCAGGTTTTTGTGCAGCACCGCAACCCCTGCAAAGACGATGGTGGCTATGCCCAACACAGAAAGGATAAGCGCGTCAGGTTCTGGCATCGCACATCACGCCTCCCTGACAGTCTGACCAGACATTGCCAGCCTGCGTCCATACACGCGGCATACGAAGAATGCGGATGCACGTCAATAATCGTCGATCATTGATGGCAAGCCGTGACAAATGACAACGCACGGGAAGAAGAGTGTGTTGTGCGATCTGTTCACAGCACCATTGCAGCTCTTCTCGCAACCACGAAAACACGTATGTTCTCATGACAATAAGCTGGAAGAGAGAGAATGGACTTGACATTTTGAATCATCCGGTTTTCCTGCGCTCCCAGAGATTACTGCCCTGTTTTATGAATGTTTGAGAGGGTTCTTCTTGCACTATCCCGCACCATATCGGGCGATCTTCTTTGTATTAGTTAAACAATTCCATCATACCACAGGAGAGGGCTTAAATCTTTGGGATATGGGATTGCCTGCCATTAGGGTTCTGGTGGCGTTTCTCATTTTTAATGGGTGAAAGTTATGCAAGAAATGGAAACAGGATGCATGACATAAACATTATCCATCAGTATTATAGTTCAGGGAAAATCATAGAATAGAGAATGGCTGATCAAAAATACGAATCCTTGAAAGTTGAGAATATGGTGGCATCCGGTGTCATCGCCGATTCTATTGATCTTGTTACATTGTCAGAAAAGGTCAAGAACTGCGAACTCAATACGAAACGGTTCCCCGGTGCAGTATACCGTATCGAAAATCCGCGTATTGCGTGCCTGATCTTTTCGACGGGTAAGATAGTACTCACCGGCATCCGGAACCACAAGGCACTAACCGACGGGCTTGCGATTGTCATGAAGTCGGTCAGGGATGCGGGTATTAAAACCCATAAAACGCCCCAAGTTGCGATCACGAATATGGTCTGCTCCTACGATATCGGCAAACGCATCAATCTCAACAAAATAGTTGTCACGCTCAATGTCGAGAATATCGAGTACGAACCCGAACAGTTCCCCGGGCTTGTATACCGGATCAAAGATCCCAAGATCGTCGCTCTTCTCTTCTCTTCAGGAAAGATCATTCTCACCGGTGGCAAGACCCTTGATGACATCAAGAAGGGTCTCGACGTCATCGAGCAGAAGATCCAAAGCATCCTGTAGAGAGAATACTTTTTTCCTGTTCTGACGTGTAGTCAACCCTACTGATGAGTTGCCCACAATAAATACACAATTTTGTACCGTCATTGACACTACAGTCCTGACAGGAATAGGGAAGAAGGCATAAATAACGAGGGCGCACATTTACGTTTCAGGATAAGACTGCATATGAGTGAGACCATGATTGGGTCAGAAACCCTTGTACCAATAACAACTCTCACGCCTTCTCTTGTGCATGAAATAGTTAAAAGAATAGTGAATGCGGTGGATCCGGCGAAAATTATTCTCTTTGGATCCTATGCATACGGGATTCCGCATAAAGAGAGTGATGTCGATCTTCTTGTCATCATGGAAACAGATCACCCTCGGCATAAACGTTCGATAAAAATCAATCAGGCTCTTGCAGGATTGCTCATTCCCAAAGATGTCCTTGTCTATACACCGGAAGAAGTGGCTGAATGGAAGGACGTGCCACAGGCATTTATCACGCAGATCACAAAAAAGGGGGTGATCGTATATGACAAAAACAATAAACGATCTGATTCGTGCATGGTGTGAGAAAGGTCGCAGGGATTTTATTACAGCCCGTAACGCACTTCACGAT
>JAPKXU010000053.1 GCA_026394655.1 Methanoregula sp.
GATGACGCCAAAAAGAGAATATTCTTTCCGGGATTTTCCCGAAAGATCAGGAGATGTTCTCGGTACTGTAACCCTTCGAAGAGAGCAGTTCTTTCACCCGGTCACGGTGATTTCCCTGCAGTTCAATAGAGTTTCCCTTGACCGTGCCACCACAGGCAAGTTTGCCTTTCATGAATTTTGAAAGCACGTCAAGATCGATATCAGTCGGATCAAGTCCCTCGATAACGGTAACTTCTTTTCCGTATCGCCGTTTATTGACTTTGACATTGATCCTTTGCTGTTCCTTTGCTACCTCCTCACAGATACATAGTTCCTTTGGAAGTCCACACGTCGGGCAAATCCCACCAATCATTACAACTATTTTTAGGTTCTCGTTATTTATTACTTGGCATTGCCGGGAGTTTTCCGGATGAAAATGGCGTTTTTTGCGGGTCTGATCCCTTTGGAAGGAAAAAAATACACCCGAATACAGAAATTTTCCTGTGCCGGGATAAATGACTGCGTTATTTTTAGGGGGATCCCTCCCGGATCTGCCATGTTTATTCCCTGATGTTTGAATTGTTGTCAGCTCTTCGGAGGTTTTCCCATCATGAATAGTGATCGCCACAAACAAAAGGGATATCCATTTTAAAGCGGGGGCACGAATGTACTGGTGATATGTCACTTTTCGTGGTGGGAACGTCATCCCATGCAGGAAAGAGCGTGACAGTGGCGGCGATCTGCCGTTGCCTTGTCAGGCGCGGGATTTCTGTTGCACCATTCAAATCCCAGAATATGAGCCTGAACTCGTTTGTGACTGAAGATGGCGGCGAGATTGGCATGGCTCAGGCAATGCAGGCATTTGCCGCTCGCGTCCCACCAACGACGGACATGAACCCGGTCCTCTTAAAGCCCAAAGGTGACTGCGTCTCGCAGGTGATCCTTCACGGACACCCGTACAAGGATGTCCCTATTGCAGATTATTACCGGGAGACTCCGTTTTTGCTCAACGAAGCACTCGAAGCATTCGAGAGACTACGCGAGACCTATGGGCAGGTTGTGATCGAAGGAGCCGGCGGTGCAGCGGAGGTAAACCTCTATGACCGCGACATCGCAAATACCCAGCTTGCACTGGCACTCCGGCTTCCCATGATCCTAGTCGCGGACATCGAACGTGGCGGGGTGTTCGCCCAGGTTTACGGTACAATGCAGCTCCTGCCAAAGGAGTTACAACCACTTGTGAAAGGGATCATCATCAACAAGTTCCGGGGTGATCCCGACATTTTTGCATCAGGTGTGAAAATCATTGAAGACATAACCGGTGTGCCGGTGCTTGGTGTCGTGCCCTGGTTCTCGATCGCGCTCCCAAGTGAAGATTCGCTTTCCATTGGCGATAAGAAGAGCACGGATCTTCCCATCCGGATCGCTGTGATACGGCTCCCGCATATTTCTAATTTTACGGATTTTGAACTCCTCGAACAGCACGCTGCTGTTGAGTATGTTCCCATTGGATCGTCGCTCGACGGGTACGACTGTGTGATCCTTCCCGGCACGAAAAACACGGTCGATGATCTTGCTGCCCTGCGGGGGAGCGGGACTGATCATGCATTGCAGCGGTGCCGAAAAGCCGGTATCCCGGTGATCGGCATCTGTGGGGGCTACCAGATGCTGGGAAGAGAACTCGTTGATGAGGGGTTCGAGTCCACTATTGGAACCTATGCCGGGCTATGCCTCCTCGATTGCGTCACCCGGTTCGCTTCGTATGATAAGAACACGACACAGGTGCACCGGACTGCCAACCCGGTACCGCCAATCCTGTCATGTATTGGCGAAGTGACCGGTTACGAGATCCACATGGGTGTAACCCAACGAGGGGATGACCGGGAAGCATTCATTGGGGATGGCGTTGCCAGTGCAGACGGATTGGTCTTTGGTACGTATATGCACGGTCTGTTCCTTAACCCGCAGGCAGTAAATGCACTGCTCTCGTACTTATATAAAAAGCGGGGATTGCCGTTTGAACCCGTGCCCTCTTGTGGAGTGGATCCCTATGAGGCGCTGGCAGATGCGTTCGAAGCGCATGTGGATATGGATCGCATCACTGCGCTCGTCAAAGAGTGAAGTGGATCCCATTCGTCCCTTAAAAAAGACTCACGCTGATCGGGAACTGTGCCAGATGTCAGCCAATGATACTCATCATGCTGTGGTAACCTTCACCCTGCCGATCTGCACATCGCACCGCTTCAATCTTCTTTAAATCGACCTCTTCAGTCACGCGGCATTTCGTGCAGTATGCAAGGGACGGGGACTTCACCCATTGTCCTGCAGTTTTGAACTCACGGCAGTGGATGCAGAACCGGCAGTGGTCAAGAGTTTCACGTTTCTCACTAAGACATTGGACGGTACCCTTCTCGACAACAAGTTCCCGGTTCGTATCGCTTCCCATGATTGTATGCTCCCAATTATTCTCATCGCGATGATGAAAATGCCTTCCGGTACCGGCATCTGTCGGATCGAGATTTGCGAGTTTACTGGCAGGAGAGACCGGGCTTATTACAGAATTCTTGCTGCGTGCGCCTGAGTCATACAGGGTCACCAGCGGTTCATCACGTGATACCCCATTATCATCACGGTTTCTGGCGGGAGCATCGGGTGACACCGCGAGCTTTCTTTTACATCATAATTAAGACGCTTTAACACCAAAACTGGGGTATGAAGGTGTGTATCATGTGCGGGGGGGAAGGCACCCGTCTCCGTCCCCTCACGTTCGAGCGTCCGAAACCGTGTATCCCGATCGTCAACCGCCCCTCCATCCAGCACCTGGTCTCACATCTCTCAAACATGGGATTCCGTGAAGTCGTGATGACGCTCGGGTACATGGGTAAGGATATCGAGGAAGCGCTTGGTGATGGATCCCTGTTTGGTGTTGATATCAAGTATGTCCACGAGAAGACCAAACTTGGTACGGCAGGCAGCGTCAGGAATGCAAAAAAGTACCTTGACGGGCAGGACTTTCTGGTTGTCGGTGGCGACCATGTTACCGACTTAAACGTGCTTGAATTCTACCGAACCCACCAGAAAGAGAAAGCGATTGCCACGATCGGGTTGATCTCCATCGATGACCCATCCGAATACGGTATTGCCGAGATCGATGTCAGTTACGAGATCCAGCGGTTCAAGGAGAAACCGTCGCCGGGCGAGATCTTCTCCAATCTCGCAAGTACGGGCATGTATGTATGCAGTCCTGAGATCTTCGACCATATCCCGGCAGGCAAAAAGTTTGATTTCGCCCGTGACCTCTTCCCGCACCTGATGCAGGAAAAAATCCCGTTAAAAGGCTGGCTCGCCCGCGGGAACTGGACCGATGTTGGCAGCCCGCACTCGCTCAGGCAGTCTGACCGGTGGAAGCTTCAGGATATCGCCATCACTGACATCATAGGGGATCTATCCATGCACGGGGCACATGTCCAGGGTCCGGTGCAGCTCGGGGATTCGATAACGCTGGGTAAAAATACCCGTGTCATCGGTCCCGTTGCGATTGGTTCAGGGACGACGATCGGCAATAATGTGCTGATCGGTCCGTACACCAGTATTGGGGAGAAGTGCATTATCCGGAACAATGCGAAGATCTTCTCATCCTCGCTCTACAACCGTGTGATAATCGGGGGGAACACCTCCATCTCCGGGAGTATCATCGATAACGACACGCACATCGGTGAAGGGTGCAGCATCGAGAACGATACGGTGATCGGTCCCCGTGTCGTGCTCCGGGACCACGTGGTGGTTCATTCCAAGACCCGGCTCTGGCCCGAAGTGGTAATAGGGGACAATACCATTGTAAAAGAGCATGTCCTGAACGACAAGTTCGACCTGCGGTGCGAGGGGTCGTAGGTTTTTTTATACCCGCCGGACCAGCCGGTGGGTAATCGCAACAAGCGGGTGGCGGGCGTAGTCCAGTACCTGGATGTCATCGAGGGTCTTTAAGTTCATCGCCCGTGCGGTACGCTCCATGCCCAGTTCGATGTCTTCATTGATCTCGATGATATATGCGTCGAGTGCCGTGATGCCAAGCCTCTTTGCGGCGACTGCCCGGTGGTGCCCATCCACGAGAATCGTTTTGCCCGGACGTTTCACAACGATGATGGGCTCGGCAAGCCCTTTTTTGATCTCGTATGTCCTCCCTTCCAGTTCGTCCTCATATATCTTGGACTGGGTGGGCAGCAGGTCCTTCATCGGTATAATCCCCCGGGTGAGCGTGGGATCAACGCCATACAACTTTTTTAAAGTGGTGATAAAATTGAAAACTTTTTCGGGCGAGACGTGTTCGATCTGCGAGCGGATAACATCCAAATTGGAAATGATGCCGAGGAGCTGGTTCTTCTCATCAACGACCGGCAATTTCTGGATGCCCGAACGGAATATCACCCGTGCTGCATCGTTGATATCCATATCCGGGTCGGCAACGATCAATTGACCGGACATTACCTGCTCGATGGATGCATCCGGCTGGACAAATAAAAGGTCGCGGGCTGCAATATATCCGACAACTTGTTTCCCTTCGACTACGGGAAAACCATCATGGTTGCTCTTTTTGATCCGTTCGATGACGTCTTTTGCCGTCCCGTGAATATCCACGCTGACTACATCATAGGTCATGTAGTCTTTGACCTTTTTCTTATCCATCTGTAACACGTTTGACGCTCTTCACTAAAAGGTAATTGGTACAATTGGTACGAAAGTGAATGAGTCCCGTTGCGAGATAGGGGGTGCAATTTCAACGTCTCTTGGAGGATCGTTGCATCTGTCACAGAGCCATCCCGTAAGATTACACGGGCAGCATCCAGCGATCATGACAACATCGACAGCGCCGTTTGATGTGACGAAAAAGGGGTTTATGATTATGCTGTCCCGGCACTATCATACAGGAGACAGAGATATCGTGCCTGGAAAATAGCAAGGAGCGGTCCAACAATGAGAGCGAGGATAAATCCGATATACGGTATAAGATTTAAGATGAACGTGACGATTCCCACGATGATGCCCATGATGATCAGGGCAGCAATGTAGTGAGCAACGCCGATTTTACCGATATGGTGGAAGATCTCCCCGAAATTGAATGCTTCGCCAATGCTGTTTGTCCGGGCAAGGCGGACACATGCGGATGCGACAATTATCCAGATGATAATGGCAACGATAACGAGGATCACGATACCGAAGAGAACGGCACCGAGTAACCCCATCATTGCACCGGGATTTGCCGCCTTCTGGCTCGCTGTGATCAATAATGCTATCCCGGCACTGCCCAACACAACTGCACCAATAATGAGGATCGGGATTGCATAGATGAGGTATACAACAAAGAGTTTGAGCCCATCTCCGAACAATAACCCCCAGTTATTCACTTCGGGAGCAGGTGTTTCGCCGCGATATATCCGTAACATGTACCCCATGAGTGGCAACGCAAGGATGATCGCAAAGATTACCGCTATTATGACCGTGGGGAGTAACATCATCGGGGCAGTAAGAACTGCAAGCACTCCCATTCCAACTCCTAACAGGATTGGGATCATGGGTAATAACGTAAGAATAATCAGAACTATCCATTTCAGCCAATGTCCAACAAGTCCCTCTTTTGCATATTCAAAAGAGTCCCCAACAAGCTTACCAAATTCCATCTGAATCACCGTAATCCGTTTCTCTATCGTCTATGACCGTTACCGACACAAACGATTTAAATAGGTTATGAGAACGTCGCAGAATATATATTTATCGAAGATTCAGGGGAAAAATGGGAAAAGCGCGGGACTTCAATGCCTGAAGTACCGAATGCCGGTGAAGACCATCGCCACATGCCGGCGGTTTGCGGCTTCTATCACTTCCTTGTCCCGGATTGACCCCCCGGGCTGCACCAATGCCGTTGCCCCGGCATCTGCCGCAACCTCAAGCGTGTCTGCGAAAGGCAGGAACGCATCAGATGCGACTGCTGCACCGGCAAGCGGAGCACAGGCTTTTTTAATCGCAATCTTTGCCGCATCCACCCGGCTCATCTGCCCTGCCCCAATGCCGAGCGTCCGTTTTTTATCGGCAAAAATGATCGTGTTTGACTTCGTGTGCTTGCAGACCTTCCATGCAAGCTGCATGGCACGCATTTCGTCCGCCGTCGGATCACGATCGGTGATCACTTCCCAGTTCTCAGTGTAGGCAGGGGTACGTTGGACAAGGATACCGCCATCGATAGTCCGGATCTCGTCCTGCACTGTCCGTTCCGGTAATACGAGCACCCGCATATTCTCCTTCTTCTTCATAACATTGAGTGCATCTTTCGAAAAAGACGGCGCGATAACCACTTCCACAAACGTCGAGTCGATCTCTTCTGCGAGTTTGGCATCCATCTCCCCATTCAGGGAGACAACGGAGCCATATGCGGAGACGGGATCAACCTCCCGGGCTGACAGGTACGCATCCAGCAGATCGGTGCCGGTGGACACACCGCAGGGGTTGTTGTGCTTCACGATGACTGCTGCGGGCTCGCGAAACTCCCGGAGAAGTGACGTAGCTGCATGGACATCGAGATAATTGTTGTATGACATCTGCTTGCCTTGCAACGGCATCGAACCGGCAATACCGGTCGTTCCATATACGGCAGCCTGCTGGTGGGGGTTCTCACCGTACCGGAGCGCCCTGCCATTCTTAAACTGGAACGAGACTGTTTCGGGAAATGTCGCATCGATCTCGTACAGATAGTTGCTGATCGCTGCGTCGTACGCGGCAGTCCGGGCAAAGGCTTTCTTTGCGAGCGTGAGGCGTTCATCTGCCGAGAACCCTTCGCCCTGAATCGCTTTTTTCACCAGCGGGTAGTCCTGTAGATCAACGACGACCGCCACATCCTTATAGTTCTTCGCTGCGGCCCGGATCATTGCCGGACCCCCGACATCGATGTATTCGATCAGCGCATCAAGGCTCATTTTCTGTGCCGACATCTTTTTGAAGGGATACAGGTTCACCACTAATAGATCAATCCGGTTGATCCCGTATTTTGCCATCACCGCATCATCCACCTGGCGGCGTCCCAACAGACCACCGTGGACTTTCGGGTGCAGGGTCTTCACCCGTCCGTCCATCATCTCAGGAAAACCGGTATAACTGGATACTTCAGTGAATTTCACCCCGGCTTCGAAAAGCGCCTTTCCAGTACCCCCGGAACTCATGATGTTGTATTTCTGTGTGACGAGTGCCTGTGCAAGTTCCACAATACCCGTCTTATCCCAAACCGAAAGAAGAGCCCACTTCATGGTCTAGTGTATGTAAAATGAGCCAAAAAAGGTATGCAGGCGGAAAAGCGGCAGTAACCCGGATAGTGGGAGCTGATCCGGCAGAGTTTATATTGGACGATAAAGCCGGTACAGTATGCCGGTAGATTGCCACAGTATTCCGATCTATTGCAGGGCATGAGGGTACAACACAGCATTGTCTCCGGTATTGTGCCCCTGCCAATACTGGTATACTTGTCCGGATCAGTTCATATTCATGAATATACACGGGGCTCCAAAAAAATCCTCGAATACGAGACTTACAGCCGGAGCATAGGCTCAAAGTTTATATAGAACCATAATGCAATAGATAATGGAATATCGAATGGGATGTACTATGGAAGTTGATGATATTCACGCCGAACCGGAAGGGAAACCGGATGCATCTGAGGAACCTGTGCCAAAAGCATCCACGCAAGACATTGAACTCGAAGAGTCAACGAAGCGGTACGATGTGTTAAACGACCAGTTCTTGCGGCTTGCAGCGGATTTCGACAACTACAGGAAGCGGACAGCCCGCGAGCGTGAGACGATCATGCTTGCGGCAAACGAACATTTTGCTGTCGACATCCTTGAAGTAGCCGACAATCTCGAGCGGGCACTCAAATCAGACGACGGGCACCTGCGTGACGGCGTCATTTTGATCCGGCAGTTGCTCGAAGGCATTCTCGCACGGCACGGCATAACACCCATAGATGCATTAAAAAAACCCTTCAACCCTACTCTCCACGAAGCAATCGTCCATATCCCGTCGGATGAGGACGCGGGCACAGTGGTCGATGAAGTGGCACGAGGGTATCGCATGCATGACAAAGTAATTCGGTACGCAAAAGTTGCCGTATCGAAAGAGAAAATCAACCAGAATTCGGAGGAGTAAAAAATGGCAAAAGAGAAGGTTTTAGGTATCGATCTGGGAACGACCTTTTCCTGTATGTCGATCATGGAGGCAGGAAAGCCCATCGTGATCCCGAATGCGGAAGGGGGCAGGACCACCGCATCGATCGTTGCATTTACAAAAGAGGGCGAGCGTCTTGTCGGGAGCCTTGCGAAGCGACAAGCTGTCACGAACCCGCAGCGGACTATCCAGTCCATCAAGCGAAAGATGGGCACATCCGAAAAGATTAAAATTGACGACAAGAGTTATTCCCCGCAGGAGATTTCCGCGATGATCCTCCAGAAACTGAAGATCGATGCGGAAGCATACCTCGGAGAGAAGATCACAAAAGCCGTCATTACTGTACCGGCATACTTCAACGACGCCCAGCGCACGGCAACCAAGGATGCCGGCAAGATCGCCGGGCTCGATGTAATGCGGATCATCAACGAGCCGACTGCGAGCGCCCTTGCTTACGGTATCGACAAGGAAGCTGACGCCACCGTGCTCGTCTATGACTTAGGCGGCGGGACGTTCGATGTCTCGATCCTCACTCTAGGTGACGGCGTCTTTGAAGTGAAGTCAACGGCGGGCAACAACCACCTTGGCGGGGACGACTTCGACAAGCGGGTACAGGATTATCTCCTTGACGAGTTCAAGA
>JAPKXU010000116.1 GCA_026394655.1 Methanoregula sp.
CAGCGGGATTTAGCACTATCCCTTTTTTTTGGTTACTCCATTTTAAATTTATTTGGTAATTACCATTCCTTCTCGTTTCAACTCGGCGACATTTCCCTCCTCCCTTTTCCAAATCCACCACGAACACTCTCCGCAGCCCTCAGGGGCAGGAACTACCAAACCATGTCAGACTTCGTCCAGAAGGCAAATGTCAAGCGGTCGGTCCGTACTCTTACGACCAAGATCGCAGATGTAGCGACCCTCAACACCCTCGTGCAGGGTGTCATCGATACCAACGCATTCCAGTGCGTGGACCACGTTGTAGCCGGTGAAACTCATCCCGGTACCGACCGTGGTTCACAGTCATTCGGCATCCGTGTGGTCTATGAAAACCCAACAACCCTGAAGAACATGGGTACCGCAACCGCAAAGGCATCGACTGTTGCTGGTTATACCGCAGCTTCGACAGCACTTGTCGGAAACACGGCACTTGCAACTGCGATCGGCGGAGACCCCATCCAGGACACTGAAAACGAAGGGTATTCCATTTCGCTGACTTGTCACGATGCGAACGGCGAAGACTATACCGTCACATTCGCCCGGAAGGCAGTCACCATTTCCTCATACGAGGACAATGCGATTGTCGCCCGCGTGAACACCTGGGCCAACACAAAGCCCGCACTCGCCTGAACAGCAACTGAACACGGGAGAGCCGGAACCCTATCCCTGCTCCTTCTATTCTTGCCTCCCTGTTCGAGGAGGTCCTTATAATGGATATTGAAACTACGGCCCTGATCCTTGGCGTCGTACTTCCGCTCTACCCTTCACTTTTCCTGATTTACGAGAAAATCGGGAAGTATGAGGTAATTTGTGCGGAGTTCGAGGCCCTGCGTGCGGAGCATGAGAAAATAAAAGGAGAACATCATGGATCCGGAATTAACCAATCTCATTGAGATTCTGATTACGCTCACTGCAGCGTTCATCGCGTATGTGCAGCACATGAGAGCGACGAAAGCGACCGCTGATACCCAGCAGGCACAGCTTACGACAAAACAGGTACTGAGCTACTTTGATGCGACTGACGACACGGTGACCACAGCACCACCCGAGGTCCCGGGCCGGTCATTCAGGATGACCGACAGTACGAAGAGATGGCTGACGTTCGACCACTCACCGATTGAGCAGGAGTGTCTTCTCCGGCAGGTGGCAGAGGCTGAAGCGGAGAGGCTTGACACGTACACCATCACGGTCCCATCTGCCTGGTATGACATTGAATACGGGCTCATCAAAGGCTCGGGAAAGACGGAGGCGAAATGATTAAGCGACTGATGCAGCGGAGAAAGCTGTTAATCGGCGGTTGCATTTTCGCAGCCGTTGTGCTCGGGGTAGCGTGTACCGGAATTACCCCGGCCCAAGCTGCCTCCTGTGATATGTCGATCCAGGCATCAGGAGATCAGATGTTATCCAGCTCATCAGATTGGGCCTGGACCACATCGGACGGGGACCTTTCGAAGACACCACCACTCGGGATCGGGCAGGAGATCTTGCAGGGCGGATATTCGGGATCGGTCCTGGTGAATGGTCCTGGGACGTACTCTGGTGAGAGGTCTTTGTCGGCGGATGATACTCTTGAGTTCTCGACAGCTCAGCAGGTGGACAGCCAGGGACCCGGGATCCTCTCGGAGTCATTGATGGTATACTCAGTCGGGTCCCCGGCTGCCGGGGTCACTTGCGGAGCAGACTCGCTTGATGCAGAAGGGGCAAACCTTACGCGATCTGCTTATTGTGAGTATGCTGGGGTTTCGACGATGTTCATGACTGATTCGCTTGCGTATAGTTCAGCTGGTGGGATTAGCCAGGGGGATACCGAGCAACCGGATAGTATGGTGATGGATATTTCATCATCTGGGAATGGATATGGGAGCTTTGCTGCGGGATCACGATCACTGATTGGGATTGGGAATACTTCGGCACTTGGGTATGTTCATACTGTGAACGAGAGGGTTGGGGCTACCGGGAACTTTGTGGTGAATGGGAAGATGAGGTGGACTTCGTTTACTTAACCCGTGTAACAATTTTTTTCGAAGCATAAAGATAAAATGAGCGATTATCTGGATTGCAATTACTTTTGTATGATTCGATTTTTTTTGTAGAAGGCAT
>JAPKXU010000208.1 GCA_026394655.1 Methanoregula sp.
AGACGGTCACCGTGTAGACCTCGCCGTTCGCGTCGTGGCACCGGATGGTTGCCGAGTAGGTATCCAGGTCCGGGTCATGGGTGGCTGTGCCGACGTGAGCTGTCGCAAGCGGGGCGTTTCCCATGATGACCGCACACCCGGCGTTAAAACCGATCTTCGTGCTGTACTTTTCGGTCGTGGAACCAACGTTCTTTGCATCGGTATCTTCCCACACCAAGCGAGCTCCGTAAGAGCGCTTGGTGATCGCGACCGGGTCCATCGCCACACCGCCAACAGTATATGCGGTGCAGGTGAACGGGTTGTCCGTAACGACTGCGTTGACAATCGTCTCGAACGTGTCCACATCCGCGATCGGGTTCGTGAGAACCCGGGTCGCGGACTTGGTTATCGATTGCTGTACAAAATCTGACATAATTGGTAATCTCCATAGCCCAATCTGTGGGCTGATACTGCGTGCGGTAAAGGGGAGTATAAACATTTTGTGCCATGGCTGATTGCAGCACGCAGCAGAGCGGAATTTTAAAAAGGGGGCTATTGGGGATTGTTCCAGTTGACCGGCTCACCCCACAACCACATCCGGCTCCAAATCTTCTGCCGGCATGAACAGCGGCGCCTTGCGGTTGTGCCCGGTGAGAACCGGCGTCAGTGACCGCATCGGGACCGTGTGTAACTGTGTGTCGATGACGATGTTCATTGCCAGCCCGGATTGTGAGAGCCGTGCGAAGCCGACGGTTGTGGTCTGATCAAGGAGCAGAACCTCCCCAATCCCGCCCGTGAGTGCTTCGTTTAGGTCTTCTTCCGGAATGACAAAACCCCGCGTGTCCCGGTCGGAACGGAGGACGAGAGCGCCCGCGTCAAGGTACACCCTGCCCACTTTCACAAAGATCGGGTCAACATACGTGCGGACAGTCCACTCATCTGCGACAGTGGCGGGTACGGGTTCCGGTTCAGGGACGAGATCTGGACTTACGGGTGCGGGAGCAACCGGGATCTCTGCTAGGGATGCCGTCTCTTCGGGCACAGTTGCAACTTCAACCGGATCCCCCAATATCGCGGTTTTCAGCGTGCGGTACAGCGCCCGGATAGTATCGATCATACCGGCACCCCAGTCTTGTGACACTGTCGCTGCACTTCCCGCGTGTGACACTGCTCGCAGATCTTCACTCCCGTTTCTTTGTTGAAGTAGGTCGCAGAACCCAGATTACAGACAGAACACTTCCCGATGTTTGCTGCGTGCCGCTCCATGTCGGAAAGGTCGATCACACCGGGCAACGGCGGCGCTGCGGCACGGTCCCGGCGGACGGCTGCATCGTAACACTTCCGGCACACCCGGCGGGCTGCCTGATCGTCCTTCGGTCGGGCTCTCCGCTCTGCGGTCAGCTTCTCCACATACCATGAACCCTTCTTCCCGCACGAGAAACAGGAGGCGTGAGGCTCCGGGATGTCGAGCGGTTTGTAGTCATGAGCCCGAATGGTGCGGTCATGCTTTGCAGCAGATGGTGTTGTTTGCAGCACCATTTCAGCATGTTTGCAGCAGGTGCTGGAAACAATCGGGACGCAATGAGGGGGGGCATTCACAGATTGCGCGGTATCCGGAAGAGATTGAATTTCATTTGCAGCATTTTCAGATTTACAGGGATACTGGTGTGTGCCGGGAACCGCCCGGTCTGTACCAGCATAATTCTGATTCTGCTGTAAATGACCTTCTCTTAGTAATAAATTATCATTATAATCAGTACCTTTAGAGGAATCGGAAGCAATTTGTGCTCCATTTTCATTTGCAGCAGTTGCTGAAAAACTGCTGAAAACATGCTGCAATGCTGCAAATGAACCGTTTCCAGCATTCGGATCATGATCGAGCCAGCAACCACTGCTGCAACTCCACTGCCGGTACAGTTCCTTGTCCCACTGGAACGCTTCGGTTCTGTGGCGAACCGAGTTTCCCTGCTCTTCGGATATGGTCTCGGTGCGGTCGGTAAAGGAAAGCGCCGGGCACTTTTCGAGCAGCCCCGTGTAGTTTTTACCCCGGCACTCGTACCCTTTAATCGTCCGGTAGATGCTGGAATATGACCACCCGGTGAGTCGTTGCAGGTCCCGGATCGTGAATTCCTCATGGCTGGCACGATTTATGGTGCCGAGAAGATCAGACTCTTTCTTTGTCATCTTCGATTCCTGTCCGCCAGCCGTGCCGTTCAACAACGTGAAGACATCGTTTGCCGCAGAGAAATCCGCCTCGTTCGCGTACACGCAGAGCGTCCCGTCTTTTGTCGTCTTCGTTTCACGCTGCATGAAGTAGAGCACCGCGTGGCTCTTGATCAGATCATAGAGCATGTCGGGGTTGCGGCGGTTGGAAATCGAGCGAAAGTGAATCCGCTCTGAGTACGGGATGATCACCCAGATCTGCTGCTCGTGCAGGATCTCCCAGATCGCACGGCAGGTGATGAGTTCCGGGGACTCATCAACGATAGTGTCCGGGTCCAGTTGCTCTTTCTTCTGTTTCGCTTTGAGCACCTGTTTGTCCTGTTCCGGGGATTCGTCAATCCAGCAGGTGAGCATCCGGTTCATCACCTGGTCGTCACCAGTCCCTTCCTTTTTTGCAATCCACCAGACGCACCGCTCCGGAATCGTGCAGACCCGTGGTACGAAATCCTTCGTTACGGTATTGTGCGCAATTGGTTCATCGAAGTTCGATGTCGCTGACTTCAGGATCTCCTGGATGGCATCGGACAGTTCGGTATCATCACTCATCAGCACGGTTCGGGGCGAGAGGTCTCTCATGTAATAGAGTGCCTTGTTGCTCACGGTGCCTTTCACTTTGTACCGTTCCGGCACCTGTCGCAGCATCTTCCCGAAGGCGTGTGTCTTGCCCTTTCCGCTCTCGCCGGTGACCGAGACGTGCAGCCCGGCGGAATTCTTTACTGCCTGTGATGCCATAGACAGGATCAGGCAGCGTGCAAGGATTTCATCCCCTGTGTGCTCCTGTGCAAAGGCATCGAGCATGAGTGCCAACGGGTCACCGTGCTGTAAGACCTCCAGCGCTTCATCCCTGCACGGTAAATCAGCACTTGCCGGTACCGGTGGAACACCGGGCGGCACTCGTGGTGGGGATGCCATCTTCTGCGCCGGTTGTTTACGTTCCCTCACCGGTTCATACCGCTCCCGGAGTTCCTGCCACTTCTGTTTCCCGCTGTCGCAGGTATCGTGGTGACAGCCGGCATAGACCGCACCGTTGGGGAACTGGATCGCATACGCGCCGTCCTTGTGCGCTGCCGAGAACGGGCATTCTTCGAGTTGGTAGAGCGTCCCGCCTTCGTATGGCTTCTCGGCATTCACGCCAATGCCATGATCGGATAGCCACTGGCGGAGCACGATCTTGTGCCCGCGAGACTGGTTGCCCGCGTCATCAACCGGAGGAGCGTTTGGCAGCGCCCTCGTGAGCCGTTCCAGTATATCCCGGTCAACAATCGCAGACACCAGTGGAGCGTCAATGATCGTTGACCGCCGGTGCGGTCTGTCGGCAGTATTGTCACCCTTCCGGCTCATCGTGCCGTAGAGTTTCCAGATCCTGCCAGCGTTGAAGTTCGCAGTGTCTATGGTTGCCTGACCATCAGAGAATAACGTATCGAGCACTTCGAGACAGCGCTTCACGAGCACCCGGCTCGCGTCGTCATTTGGCAGGTCGATGCTGTATAGCAGGTGTGCCCCGTTCCCAGAATCCGCGAGGATAGGTGCAGGAAAACCGGTCTCTGCAAGGAACGCAGCCACCCGCCGGGCAGTGGCAATCGCAGCGTCGTGCTCTTCATTAGTTGACGAGACACCGGATGGTCGCACCGGGTCGATATCGATGGGGAGCCAGTGCCGGCACACGATATCGCTGTCCGCTGTCGTTGCATCCTTCTTCCCGAGGCGCATCTTAATCCGGTTCGCCCGTCGGGAGAAGAGCGCCGGGTCCACCGGGTTGAGCGTGACATAGATGCCATGCACTGTCGGGAGCCCATTGATGGGGTCTACGTTCTTCGCAAGTTTTTCCGGGGAATCAAAGTACCCGCTTGCTACACCGTCCTCGGTGATCGCCCGGACTTCGATTACCTGACCGGGTGTGGAGAGTAAACGGGCGGCGGTGAGGATCTCATTCGTCATGATCCCTCCGGAGCACGATAAGCGATTTCCCGTCGATAATCTTGCAGAACCAGTATGTCCCGTTCTGCATCTGTACCGGGTATGCTGCATAACAGTTCGACCGCTGGCATAACACCCGGTGTTTCGCGCTCGACTGGATCGGGCAGATTTTCATGCCTTCGGGGAAGGGTTCACAAGCAGCTTTAAACATTGTCTGCCACCTCGGAAATTCCGCCTGCCATGACATCGAAGAACCGCCACCCGGCGTACAGGTGCCAGACCCAGAGCTGGCGCTGGGCGAAGGGGGGAAGTGCTATCGCCCGTAGCGCGTCGATGTCGCCCCGGTAATGTGCCATAACCTCGGCAAGGTTGTGAATCGGTCTCCGGGAACGCTCCGCCTTGACCAGAATATGCTGCCCGCTGCACCGCCAAGCGACGAGATCGAACGGGGTCGTCATCCCAGCGCACAGGACGGCATGGTACCCCTTTGAGAGGAGAAGGCGGTATGCTATGTGTTCGACCGCCCTGCCCCGGGTGAATGTATCACGGGAAGTGCCGGGCTGCTCGCGTGCGCGGGTCATGGGTGCACCACGGAATAGTCCTGATACTGACCCGCGTGCGTGTCGATACGGAGATTGCATCCGCTAGACGTTTCGATGATTGTTGGTGTGCCAGTCATCGTATCACCCGCTTACAACTGGCAAAAACATTTTGAAGGCAGAGCGATGTACAAATATTGCCCTCGCTCGCGTGATGTTGTTATCTTGGCAGATAGGCTTCCTCATCGTCGGGCAGGGCACTTTTCCAACGAGCGTCCGTTCTCCCCGGTTCTTCTGGACCGCGTGCATTTTGTGTAATCCTTCTCCATCCATGCGCCGCACGATGGGTATCAATGGGCGCAAATAACATTCTGTGCTGTGTTCAAAATGAAACATAATTTACTCCTGTGGGATGCTAAAAGAAAGATCAGGTTTGAATCAGATCATGCAGAATTTCCCACATGTGTAAAAATTATTTTTATGAGGTTATAAACCCCAAACCGCGGGGTGTGAAAGTGAACACGGTGGCGTGAGGGATCACAATTTATACTGGTTTTTCCGGGAGCACTTTTATTGTCCGGGGTGGGGGGAATTTTCCGGCGAGAGGGGATTAGGAGGAAAAGGAGTGGGAAGTGTGCGTGGGTTGGAGATACATGTAGAGTGCCTCTAACAAGACGCAGTGCAAAATTATATTAAATCTTAGTTAAATCTTACTTATGCGTCAAGAAAACCTAAATTTTATTGCTAAAGTGCCTGAACCCGCATCAACAATTTCGAGGAAAAAAATTTCAGGTTTTTTTGCCCTTTTTGATATACTTGGGTTTAAGGAAACACTCAAAAATAACGATTTGGAGTATCTTGAGAACATTATTGCGAATTTACTTGACACTCTGGATTCCGAAGCGGTCAAGATAGGAGGACAAGACCCGGTGCAACAATCCCCCCATCGGACTCGTCCGCCCCGAGACAGATCCTGATGGTGAGAAGAAGACCTACCAGTACGATCCTCATCTTGACCCGCAGCTCCAATGGGCAGGCAAGGCAGAGCACATATCTTTTGATATCCCCACCGTCTCCCTCCACGTTCACGAACGCATTGATCCCCGTACCATCATCAGCGCCGTAAAGAAACGGAACGGAGGCGGGTGGCAGATCTCCCTTTTCGAATTTTCCGGAGAGAATCCGCCTATACGGGAAGCAATCGAGTTCTACAAGCACAAGCACAACTGGTCCAACCATCTCATCGCGGGGGACTCACTTCTCGTGATGAACTCCCTCGTCGCGAAGGAAGGCATGGCGGGCAAGGTGTGCAACTGCCGGTTGATGACAATATTTTAGCGCCCGCCCGGATGTCGAGAGATAGACAGTCCCGACTGTTGCCGTCAGGTCAGGAAGTCACTATCTATAATGTGTGACACCGCGTGCGGCAGCAAAGACACCAATGACGGTTCCGGATTCATCGCGGTATACTGTTGCGTTGTACATGACCGGGGTCACATGCCCGTTCTTGTGACGGATCCCGAGTTCGTAATCTGTCACCGATCCGTCCCTGAATACTTTCTCGTACCCGGCTCGTGCCTTTTCCGGCTCGGTAAAGTATTTCGAAAAGTCAGTGCCGATCAGTTTTTTCCGCGAATACCCGGTAACCCGCACCGTTGCAGCGTTCACATCACTGATCTTTCCATCCGGATTAATGGTGACGAGCGGGTCAAGGCTTGCTTCGATGAGACTCCGGTTATATGCACTGGCACTCCTGATTGTCTCCTCCGCCGTTTTCCGTTCTGTAACATCGCGTGCGATTGTGGATACGCCGATTAAATTTCCTTTTGCATCCTTTATTGGCGAAACCGTCAGGGATACCTGGAGATCCTTACCCTCTTTATTCCTGCGTACTGTTTCATAATGAAGGACTGGTTTGCCCTTTCTGATTTTTCCGAGGATATATTCCATATCATCGAGTTGATGCGAAGGAGCAAGAATTGATATATGCTGACCAATCGCCTCTGTTGCAGAGTAGCCGTAGAGTCTCACCGCACCAGCATTCCAGCTGAGGATGACACCGTCCAGCGACTTGCCAATGATTGCATCATCTGAGTGTTCAACAATAGCTGCCAGACGCAACTGTTCTTCCTCTGCTTTTTTCCGTTCAGTGACATCGCGTGCGGCAGCAAAAACCCCGGCAACGGTTCCGGATTCATTCCGGTATACAGTTGCGTTGTACATGACCGGGGTCACATGCCCGTTCTTGTGGCGGATCCCGAGTTCGTAATCCGTCACCGATCCGTCCCTGAACACTTTCTCGTACCCGGCTCGTGCCTTTTCCGGCTCGGTGAAGTATTTCGAAAAGTCAGTGCCGATCAGTTTTTTCCGCGAATACCCGGTAACCCGCACCGTTGCAGCGTTCACATCACTGATCTTTCCATCCGGATTGATGGTGACGAGCGGGTCAAGACTTGCCTCGATGAGACTCCGGTTATACAGATTTGCAATCGTGAGTTCGTTCAGTCTACTTTTTTTCTCGGTTATATCCAGTGCAAAACAACAGCAGTCTTGTTTTTCCTTGAATTCGAGGGAATTGAGGACCATTTCAACAGGGATTCCCAAGCCATCTTTTGTGGTAAAGGTGGTTTCTATCGTCAGCTGGCGATCACGCCAGGTAATCTCCCAGGTCTCATTCCAGGAAAAGCGTGCATCGCTTGATAATATATCAAAAATATTTTTTATGACGAGTTGCCGGGTTGAGAGACCCAGGACCTCCCGGGCTTTTGCGTTCATATACACAAAACGCCCTTCACGGTTGATCCAGAGGATCATATAAGAAGCGTTATCCATGGCAAACTGGGTAAACTGTAACTGGAACTCCGCCTTTTCACGATGAGAGATTTCATCATAGAGCTGCCGGTTGAGATCCTGCATCTCATCTCTCTGTACCTTGACAAGTTCTTCCATATCCAGTTGTGTTTTTTGGAGTTTTTCCTTCAATTGTTTCAATTCGGTGATATCCAGCCCCGCACCATAATGTTCTTTTAAGGTACCTTTCGAATCAAAAATTCCCCGGAAGTTCCAACGTTGCCACCGATGTTCTCCTTTGGGGGTTATTATACGGAATTCCCGGGTTGAAACCGGGTGGGTTTTATCGATCGATGCAAGATTGCTTTTAATTATTGTATATTCAGGTTCAGGAATCACCGGTCGCCATTCCTGTCCGATAAGATCCGCTTTTGACTTATTCAGAGTTGAGCAGTAGGTTTCATTGACAAAGGTGATGGTACCGTCAGGTTTGAAATGGCAGATGTATTCAAGTTCATCCATTTCGGGACCCGACGGGAGGAATCCGGTATCTATACTTCCACTTTGTTCGGATCCCACCGGTACATCGATCATAAGGGAGACGCCAGGATCCCCGTTTTCAAAAAAAACCGGGCTGATCGTGAGAATTGACCGAAACGAATGATCGCCCGATACAATCACAACGGGGTTTCTGGATTCTTTCTCTTTCAACCCTTCTTTTATTAACGCAGGCAATTCAGGATGGCTTTGCACAACAAATGGCAGATGATCAACAGGTTTACCGACAAGGTCCTTTTTTGATATTTTCAGGAATTCACAAAAGAGATCATTGATATCAACGATGAAAAGCGCGTGATTTACCAGTATCACATAACTCGTCGATAATTTTAGTACGGCAGTTGCTTGCAATTTATGTGAAAGGAAATAGATTTTTGAAGAACTGTAATATTTGACGGTGACTGTGCCTTGACTTTGGAGCATCCCGAGGTATTTAGCAACGGAATTACGGTGTATCCCCAGGATTTCAGAAATGGTATTTATGTTCAATCCTTCCGGATGCTTGCATAATAATGCCTTAATGAGGGAAATGCCATCCTGATATTTTTCGATTGCCATTATTATGGCATAATTGTGCGATTTTAAATTTTTTTTGGTTCATGTTGTGCATCCATGTTGTGCATTTCCATACATTTTTAAATCAACGATCGGACATCCACATAGTCCCCTGTTATTGGGGTTAAGGTATGTGAGTCATCGGTGGAAAATCGTCGCAAATGTACGGTAGTTTAGGAAAAAATTGAAGTGAAGGTGGATTACAACATGCAAGGAATCGGTGTGGGATTTGACGTGGCTCTCCCGGAAAAAAAGCTAAAGAATAAAATATGCACGCTTTGTTATGGCACGGGTAGCGTAACACAACCAAACGGTGTAAAAGTAGCCTGTCCAAAAGGGTGTCCGGGTTACTATCCCCCGCATTGAGAAGAGGCGTGTCAAACAAAATCCGGAGGTGATGTATGAGACCGGAAAATACGTCATACCTTGCGGAAGAAGAGGAGGAGTTGGCAAATCTTCTCTCCGGGTTAGGGATAAAGAAAAATGTAGCCCGGGTACTCGTGTTCCTCGCAAAAACACCGATGGTTACCTCCCGTGAGATTGACCGGGGGACCGACCTCCGCCATCCTGAGGTGGACACGGTGATGCAATACCTGAAGAAACAGGGTTGGATCAAGAGCCAGGAGCACAAAGCCATAAGTAGGGGGAGACCGGTAAATATCTACGATCTGGCAAAACCTATCGCCGAGATCGTCAACAGCATCGAAAAAGAGAAGATAAAAAAGGCAAACGACCAGCTCCAACAGATCCAGAAATTACGGAACTACGTCAGTTTATCTAAGGATTCTGCGATATTTCAATCCCAAACACCCATTTGTGGTGAAACTAACGAAAAAATCAAAACGGGTCACCCTCCCGATAACAAGTACAGACAGACAGATCGCTCTCAGCCCGATGGAAAATATCACACTGTTCAACATTCCGTGATTGGTACGTAAACCCGACATAATAGAAAGGAATGGTGCATGATGGCAGAAAAAATCCGGGTCCTGTTAGTTGACGATGAACAAGTGCTTCTGGATATCGGGAAGAAATTTCTGGAACAGGATGGAAACATCACCGTAATTACGGCTGAATCTGCCTCGCAGGTATTTGAACTGCTAAAAAATCAGACAATTGATGCAATTATCTCTGATTACCAGATGCCCGAAATGGACGGCATCCAGTTATTAAAAGCGGTGCGGAAGGAGTACCCGGCGCTGCCGTTTATCATCTTCACAGGCAAGGGCAGTGATGAGATCGCGATTGCGGCATTCGAGAGCGGGGCAGATTATTATGTAAAAAAAGTCGGGGCTCCCACGACGCAGTTTGCCGTACTTGCGCACAGGCTCAAGCTTGCGTTCAAAAGAAGGCAGGAAGCAGAGAGATTCCGGGAGAGCGAAGAGCGGTACCGCACGTTTATCGAAACGGCAAGTGAAGGCATTTTGTCTATGGACGCTTCGCTCCGTATCCTGTTTGTGAACCAGAAGATGGCTGATATGCTGGGGTACTCCATGGCAGAGATAACCGGGAAGGTAATCACCGGGTTCATGTATCCTGAAGATCTGGCTGACAATGATATCAAGGTAAAAGAGCGCTTTTCTGGCGGAACAGGGCTATACGAGCGGAGGTTCCGGCACCGTGACAGGAGTGTCTGCTGGATGCTTGTCTCGGTTACACCCCTTAAAGATAAAGACGGTGCGTTTACCGGCTCATTTGCCATGTTCACGGATATCACCGAGCGCAAGCGGGCAGAAGCCGCACTGCGGGAGAGTGAGCAACGGTATCGTACGTTAGCAGAAGCGTCACCAGATCAGATCTTTATCGATGGCAGAGATGACACCATACAGTATGTCAATACCGCTGCACTGAAATTATTCCACCTTTCGTATGATCAGGTAGTCGGAAAACCAAGAAAAGATTTTTTCGCCCCTGATATTTTCAAATTACAAAAAGCCTCTCTCCAAAAGGTATTCGAAACGGGAGAGAGTATCCGCACGGAGGACATGATTCAGTTCGGCATAAAGGAATTATGGATTGACACAAATCTGGTTCCGTTAAAAGATGAAGCTGGCATTGTTACTTCGGTTCTTGGTATAGCGCGTGACATTACTGAACGCAAACAAGCCGCAGATAATATCGCTCTTTCCAACCGCAAGCTGGCGTTGATGAATGACGTGTCATACCAGTATATCCAGAACAAGGTAACTGCTGCCAGAGGGTATGCCGAGTTCAGTAAAGATGCAAAAACAGAAACTGAACGGCTATCCTTTATCGAAAAGGGAGAGCATATTCTTGCAGATATCCACCATCTGATTAAAGATACACGGGATTACCAGAAAATCGGATTACTCCTGCCCGGTTGGATTCCCGTGGAACAATCCATCCGGATCGCCGCCTCACTCGTCAGCCCGGGACCCGGCATATCCGTTCTGACAGACCTGCACGGGCTCGAATTGTATTCCGATCCCCTCATTGAAAAAATATTCTCGAACCTCATTGACAATGCAGTCAGACATGGAAAGACCACGACACGCATCAGGTTCTCCTGCGAAGAAACTCCGGATGGACTTATTCTTGTCTGCGAAGACGATGGTGTTGGGATCTTCCCTGATATCAAAGACGGTCTTTTTGACCGGAGTGTCGGTGAAAACATCCACTTTGGACTGTTCTTTGTCCGGGAGTGCCTTCTTCTTTCCGGTATGACAATTGCTGAGACTGGAGAACCCGGCAAAGGCGCCCGGTTTGAGATCGCCGTGCTGAAGGGGATGTACCGGTTCGCCGATACTGCGAATAAATCAACCGGAAAAATAATGAGTGCCGGGATCAATCCGGCAGCATATCCGCCGTCGGGACAAACAACGTCGCCTTCCGGTGATGACCGGTGAGCACCGGTATGAGTGATCGCATCGGCACTGTGTGCAATTGCCGATCGATGATCAGGTTCGGCGCCAGCCCGGATATGGAGAGGTTAGCGATTGCGACTGTTGCCGTCAGGTCGTTTGGTTTTGACACAACCCTGCAGTATTCTCTCTCTTTTTTTATAACAAGTATTATCATGCACTAAAGGGAAGTGAACGATATGATGCCGCCCACGGGTAAATCATCGGATACCACCCCCCGGGGCCTGATTATCGTCATAGTTATACTTTTTATTGCCATCATCGCAGCAGGACTTTACTTCTACCAATCACAGGAGCATCAAATTAAGGACAGTGTCACTACCGATCTCTCGACCATCGCAACACTGAAAGCAAACCAGATTACTGCGTGGAGGGAGGACCGGCTGTATGATGCACGGGGCATCTCGTCGGAAGCCTTTTTTTCTGAAGGGGCTAATCACTTCCTGATATATGGGGATAACGAGAGCCGTGAAAATATCCTCAGCCGCTTTTATGAGATGAATACGTCTCCCTATTACGATAACGTCATACTGGTCGATCCGCAGGGAAATGTGCGCTTAAGCCTCGATCCAGCAATCACTTCTCTTCAGCCCTCCGTGAAAGCACAGGTAAACGAATCCCTGAAGAGCGGCGATGCTGTCCTGACTGATTTTTACCAGCAGCCCGGTTCAAATGTCATTCACCTGAACGTGATTTCACCCCTCCAGATAAAGGCGAACGGATCGGAAAAGCCGGTCGGTGCTGTCCTGTTATCGATTGACCCGGATGATTTCCTGTATCCGCTTGTCCAGTCATGGCCGGTGCCCAGCGGAAGTGCGGAGACCCTGCTTGTTGAGCGTGAAGGGGACCATGTCCTGTTCTTAAACAAACTCCGGCACCAGAACAACACCGCGCTCAACCTGACGATCCCCCTCAGCCAGACCGATGTCCCTTCAGTGATGGCGGTGCTGGGAACAACCGGGGCATTTACCGGTAAAGATTACCGGGGGGTTGATGTGATCTCGGTGCTGGAACCGATCCCCGGCTCTCCCTGGTTCATGGTGGCAAAAGTCGATACTGAGGAAGCATTCTCCGGATGGCGCAGCAGTTCCGCCCTCATCATCGCCCTCGTTGCAGGTTCAATTATCGGCGCTCTTGTCATTGTCGGGCTGCTCTGGCAGCGCAGGCAGAAAAACTATTACCACTCACTCTATGTAGCTGAGGCAGAGCGGAGCAGGGCTGAAGAGGCGCTGTATGCTTCAGAGGCCCGGTATCGGAGTCTTTTTGAAGCCGCACAGGACGGGATACTCATTGTCGACGCCGAGACCGGGCAGATTGTCGATGTGAATCCATTTTTAATCGATATGCTGGGGTTCTCGCACGAACAGTTCCTTACAAAGAAACTATGGGATCTCGGGCTTTTCTCGGATATCGTTGCCAACAAAGAAATCTTCAAAAAATTGCAACAGCAGGAGTATATCCGTCACGAAGACCTGCCGCTGGAAAGCGCCGACGGGCGGCACATTGACGTCGAGTTCGTTAGTAACGTCTACAAGGTTGACGATAAAAAGGTCATCCAGTGCAATATCCGTGACATTACCGAGCGTAAGCTGGCAGAGGTGGCGTTGCGGGAGACCAATGAATACTTAAACAACCTGTTTGACTATGCCAATGCCCCGATCATCACGTGGGATCCCGGGTTCCACATAACCCGGTTCAATCATGCGTTCGAGCACCTGACTGGCAGAAGCCATGAGGAAGTGTTGGGAAAGACACTTGACCTTCTCTTCCCCGATGAGACCCGCCAGGCCTCAATGGTATTAATCCAAAAGACATTCAAAGGCGAACGTTGGGAGAGCGTTGAGATCCCGATTCTTACCAAAGAGGGCAGTGTTCGAACGGTACTCTGGAATTCGGCAAATGTCCTTGACGCTGACGGCAGGATGGTCTCTACAATTGCACAGGGAGTTGACATCACCGACCGCAAGCGGGCAGAAGATGCGTTACGTCAGGTAAACAAGCAGTTGAACCTCCTTTCCTCCATTACCCGGCACGACATCCTCAACCAGCTGATGGCGCTCAAAGGGTACCTCGAACTCTCGCAGGAGGTTATCGACAAACCGGAAACCCTCATCGAGTTCATAACAAAAGAAGAGAAGGCAGCGAATACCATCGAGCACCAGATCACGTTCACGAAAGACTACCAGGAACTGGGTATCGCAGTGCCTGAATGGCAGAACGTGAACGCCAGTATAAAAAAAGCGGTCGCCGGGCTGCCGATGCGGGATGTCCATGTCGAAGTCGATCCCAACAATCCGGCAATCTTCGCTGACCGGCTTTTCGAGAAAGTCTTTTACAATCTGATTGACAACGCCCTCCGCTACGGTGGCGCAGCGATGAAAACGATCCGGGTTTCTTCACGGGAGATCGATACGGGACTCCGGATTGTCTGCGAGGATGATGGCGTCGGGATCTCCGCAGAGGACAAAAAGAAACTTTTCACCCGGGGCTTTGGAAAGAACACCGGGCTTGGTCTGTTCCTCTCACGGGAGATTCTGGCAATCACCGGTATCACGATCACCGAGAACGGTATACCGGGCAAAGGCGCCCGGTTCGAGATCACCGTGCCGAAAGGGACGTACCGGTTCACGGGAACCGGGGAAAATAAACCGGAAAAATAACGAGTGCCGGGTTTAATCCGGCGCCAAATCCTCCGTGGGCACGAACAGTGGCACATTGCTGTTATCGATATTCATGGCATCTCTTCGCACCTCACATAACTGAAGTGATACGATTGACCCATGGGAAAATATTCATGATGCGTGCATCTGGCAGAACTCCACGAAAATCGCCACTATTTTCCCGGCTTCGAGCATTTCATTAGCCAAAAAATATAAGCAGGTTGTAAATTGTTATCTCCTCCGGAATTTACGAGTTTTTTTTGCCGAATAACAAAAACCGAAGCCGGCTACCCCTAATAACCGCAACTTACATCAACTGATTGGTCTATGATCGTTACAGCGATACATAATGAAATCTGCATCCGGTGACCTGATCCCCTCGTCTTTTGTGCGTCCGCTCATAGTGGGTGTGACGATTGTTACTGTTGCACTCACGCTCT
>JAPKXU010000267.1 GCA_026394655.1 Methanoregula sp.
TTTTCTGCAACTTTGCGCTCGGAGATGTTTAAAAATGTCACCACTGCACCTACAACTACACCTTCACGGCGCTGTGGATATGACCAGTACTCAGCGGGAAACGATGTCCCGTCAGAACGCCAGAGCACTTCATCATCCACGTGCGTACCTTCTCCTTTATTGAATGCCTTGAAAATCCGGCATTCTTCAACGGGAAAATGCGTTCCATCAGGGTACTTTGCGTGAATCAGCCAATGCATGTTCCTGCCGAGCAGCTCATCAGGAGACGTGTATCCAAGCAGACGGAGACAGGAGTTATTGCAGAAAGTGCAGTTACCGTTCATGTCGAGACCGTATATCGCTTCGGCAGTAGAATTCAAAAGGAGACGAATTTTTTCATCGCTCTCCCGCAGTGAGAGTTCCTGCCGGGTCAGGTCATCCATATTGGAGTGGAGTTCCTCTTGTGAAGCGGTCAGTTCTTCATAGGCTGCATGAAGTTCTTCGGCATTTTTACACAGCGTTTCCTCGGCCACTTTGCGTTCGGTAATATCGCGGGCGATGCCATAAAAACCAACCATCGTACCGGCTTCATCTTTAAAAGGAACCGCACTTGAGGTATGCCAATACCATGTTCCGTCGGTGTGCTGCACACGGTACTCGACACCCTCTTGCCGTTGTCCCATCTCGATTACCAGCTTGAGGAATACCATGCACCCTGGTAAATCATCCGGATGGACAAATTTCTGGAATGGTTGTCCCATCACTTGTGTTACAGGGTGCCCCAGCAAGGCTGTCCAGGCAGGGGAAACGAAGGTGAATACCCCCCCTACAGTGAGCGTATAAATAATATCGTGGCTGTTATCGACCAGATCGCGGTACTTCTCCTCGCTCTCCTTCAGGGCCGCCTGAGTATCCTGGAGTTCAGCAACCTTGGCCTCAAGCCTGCCGATCAGCTCCCGCAGCCGGGCTGCCATGTTGTTGAACGCGTTAGCGAGGACACCCAGTTCCCCACCCTGGTCGGGCACATGAACATCCAGATCACCGGACGCAATCCGGTCCGCCGTCGTGCTCATGGCCATAATGGGTCCCGAAAGGTTCCGCGCAACGATGAGAATGATACCCCCGACCACCACGATCGAGAGTAACCCGATCAGCAGCATGACCATGCCAAGTTGCGCCACCCCTGCAAGCATCTCGTCGGTGGGGGCGACCACCACCATACTCCAGTTACCCGTCTGGATCGGGGTGTAAAACATGACCACATCTTTTCCGGTGAACGGGTCAGCCATACCGGCATACCCTTCATTTCCCGTCCGGATATCAGCTGCCATTGCTGCCAGTCCGGGGATATTCTTTTCCCGGCTGATTTCATCCAGGGACATCCTGCCGATATACTCCTTCTTCGGGGAGGACACGAACATACCGGTATTGCTGACAAGGAATGCATAACCGGTGTCAAAAACTTTCACCTGGCTGACGGTCTGGTCAATACTTTGCAAAGGAACATCTATCCCGACAGTACCGGCAAAAGTTCCGTTTTTTATGATCGGAGCAATATAGGAAGTCATCAGCACTCCTTCGTAGAGGAGCGGTTCCATGACTATCTCTTTTTGTGTCCGTTTCGGGACCGTGTACCAGTCGGATGTCTCGATGTCCACCACGGGAATGAGCGATTCGGTACCGTTCAGCCGGTTCCAGTAGGA
>JAPKXU010000092.1 GCA_026394655.1 Methanoregula sp.
TCCAGTGTCCCACTGGGCAGCCCGGCAAGATGAATGATGGCATCGGGACAGACCGCGGATATTGTCTCAAAGAGCCGGTCCCGGTCCAGTAAGTCGGCTGTCACCCATGAAACTCCGGATTTTTTGGAAAGATCTGATAACTCCGACCGGATAATGGCAATAGGCTGCACGCCCTTCTGAGTGGCGAGGAATTCCATCATATATCCGCCGGTGAACCCGGCTGCACCGGTCACGAGAATTTTCATGGGAGGAAACGGTCTTTATAGCGCTCAAACTCCTCAATTGAGCGCGCATAATCATCGGGTCTACCTATATCCAGCCAATAGCCAGTATGTGGATAACTATAGACCGCCTCGTTTCGTTCCGTAAGTGCATACATCAATTGGTCAAACCCGAAGGGAGTGTCTGCGGGGACATAATCAAGAATCTTTTTAGAAAAGACGTAGATGCCCATACTGACATCGAAATGGAACGTGGGTTTTTCCCGGAACGCGATGATCTTGTGTTCGGCATTTTGCTCAAGAACCCCGAAATCGATGTTGACATCACGTTTGTATGTTGCAACCGTGGCAATAGCCCCATATTTTTTGTGAGCCTCGATGAGTTTTCGGTAGTCGAGATCAGTTAAGATATCTCCATTCATAACAAGAAATGTATCGTTGAGGTTGTCGATCAGACGAAGCGGACCTATTGTACCAAGAGGTATCTTTTCGTGAGAATATGCTATTTTGAGTCCAAGCGTTTTGTTGCTGTCCAGATACGCGTGTATCAACTCATGGAGATACCCCGTGCAGATCGAAACCTTGGAAAAACCACAACGTTTGAGCTGTCGGAGGATCACTTCGATGATTGGATAATCCCCAATAGGCATCAGCGGTTTGGGCAGTACCGTGGTATACGGCATCAACCTGCGCCCTTTTCCGCCAGCGAGAATAATTGCCTGCATGATTGCACCTATACCGTATACCGCCCGGCTTTATATGAGGTAATATTCTCTTTCATCCAGGCAATCGTGAGAGAAATCCCCTGCTCAAGGGAATAGGCAGGTTTCCAGCCGTACAGTTCAGCGGCACAGCGGTTGTCACAGAGGAGTTCCATGACTTCGCTCTTCTCCGGTCGGACCCGCTCCTGTTCGCAGATAACGCGCACCTTTGGATTTACCTGCCGTATGATGATATCGGCAAGTTCCCCAATGGTTACACCACGCCCGGAACCGGTATTGACGGTCTTTCCAACAGTTTTCCTGCTCTCGGCGAGCTTGATAAATCCATTGACCGTGTCAGCAACGTACGTGAGATCCCGTACGGGTGTGAGTGAGCCCAGTTTTACCGTTTTTGCTGTCAGTGCCTGGGTGATGATAGTAGGGATGACAGCCCGGGTGGACTGCCGGGGACCGAACGTGTTGAACGGGCGGATGGTGGTGACAGGGAGTCCGAACGAACAATAGAATGATTCGGCGATCTTGTCAGCCCCAATCTTGCTCGCTGAATAGGGGGACTGTCCCTGCTGGGGATGCTTCTCATCGATCGGGGTATATTGTGCAGTCCCGTATACCTCGCTTGTGGACGTATGCACAACGCGGGTAACTTCCTGCTCCAGGCATGCCTGCATCACGTTGAGGGTACCTTTGATATTTGTATTGACATAGGATTCTGGTGCAACATATGAATACGGTATTCCGATTAGTGCAGCGAGATGGAAGACGTAGTCTTTGTCGATAACGGCTTTTTTCACGAAGAGTGTATCGGCTACATCGCCGGAAATTACCGTGAGGTTTGGGATCTTGTCAGAGTAGCGCCCTTCCAGCATGCCCCAATCATTGCGGGAATTATAATGCACGAATGCCGTGACATCAGCGCCTTTTTTTACCAGCTCGTCAACAAGGTGGCTACCGATAAATCCCCCGGCGCCGGTAACAAGCACCCGCTTATCCTTCCATTTCATGATTTATCCTTTCTATATGTTTTGATGAAAGCCTGATAATCTTTCTCTGTATCGATAATCCGGATATTTTCAATCCTCATATCATGTATTTACCTGAAATGAATCCCTCAGCACGTTTTACTCCAATGATCTTTCCATAATACCGGGTTGTGAGATCAAGATATTCATACCAGTCCGTCCCTGCCCGATCCCATTGACCTGAAAAACACTTCAGAGCGTCAATTTTTTTATCCCATGTGTCACTGATAT
>JAPKXU010000042.1 GCA_026394655.1 Methanoregula sp.
CCCGGGCGAAGTGCATGATGATCTGTCAGGTTGCACTCTCACTCATCGTGCTCATCGTACTCGCTGCACGGGCGGTGGGAATTCTCCGGTAATCTTTTTAGTCTGGTTCTCCTACGAGAGGAGGATACACCCGATCTCTCAGTTACACAAGTCCATTGACCATGAACCGTAGTACCAAGGAGTATTTAAGGAAGTGGTGAAAAGAGGGGAGAGCGGTGTATTCAGGTAATAAGAGCGACGTTATCGTCTCCCGCTCTTTTTTGGGGAGTTGCTCCAGCTGTGAAAATTCTGCCCGGCACCAAATTTCTCCCTGTCAGTGCATTCGAAGTCGATGAAGCCGTTATATGGATCGGTTTTCAACAAGCGTGCCCGTATCTTCTGACCGACCAGGACCCCGCGTTCGCCCCGAACGATGCGGCCCTCTGCCGGGGGTGTGAAGAGCCGAAGATAGGTTCCCTTCGGCGATGCACCGGTGACAATTGCATCGAAAGTCTGCCCGATCCGGTCCTGGAGCAGCACGGCAGCAGCGGCTTTCCGCATGAACCGTTTGACTTTTTTTCCCGCTTTCTCCCGGTCGGTAAGCCACGCAGAGAGGTCAACAAGTTCCGGAAGCGTATACGGACTTTTCTTTTGGTCAAAAACCGATTTGACGAGCCGCTGGTTGATGACATCAACATAGCGCCGGTTCGGGGCGGTTGCGTGGGTGTAATCGGAGATCGCGAGTGCGAAGTGCCCATACGGGGGCTTGTCGGGTTCGAGCGCCATGTACTCACCGGGCCCGAGGAGTTTCACGATGGTCAGGGACAGATCGGGGAAGCGTTCCGGGTCCCGGTCTTTCTGCCGGGCAAGGAACAGGGAGAGGGCTTTTGCATCGGGTTTCTCCGGCAACGTCTCGTGATACAGTGCAGCCGTCATCACGATCCCATCCCAGTTCTTGGGCACGCGGACGACCCGTTGTATCATGGGGATGCCAGCTTTTCCGAGATAGTCCACCATCGTCTGGTTGGCGGCGACCATGAATTCCTCAATCACGCTCCGTGCGAGGTTCTGTATCTGGACGACAAGATCCCGGACTATGCCTCCCTCGACTAAGGTCTGTGCTTCAACTGTGTTCAATACGAGTGCTCCCTGGTCTACCCGGAACTTTTTCAGACGCTGCGATGCCTCGTTCTGAAGGAGAACCTGTTCTTTAAGCCCGTGAACTTGTTCGACCGATGGTGGGATAGCACGAGTCCCTTCCAGCCAGTCCCCGACTTCCTCATAGACCAGTTTTGCTTTGTTTGCAACCAGCGCCCGGTACAGGCTGCCGTGCCGGACGTCTCCATCCGGTAGAACGACATACTCAATCACGACCGCCATGCGTTCCTGTCCTGCAACAAGAGAGGTGATGTCATGCGAGAGCCGGGTCGGCAGCATGGGGAAGGTCTCGATGCCGGTGTAGACAGAGGTCCCATTGCGAGCAGCGTGCCGGTCGGTCTGAGACTGTTTTGGGACATAGATATCGACGTCGGCAATAGCAATTTTGACTTGTATCTCTCCGTTTGTTCCGCGTTCACAGTATTCCAGCTGGTCGAGATCAAGCGAGTCATAGTTGTCAATGGAAGACCACAGGAGCATACGCAAGTCACGCACGTCTTTTTCAGAAGAAGAGAATGTCTTGGCTTGGATGGTATTGACTTCGTCGATTACGGATGCGGGGAATTGGGCTTCGAAACCGTATTTCCCCATCGCATGCCAAGCGATACTTTTCAGGTCAACGTCGCGGTGGGCATTCATGGTAATTTGATAGAGATTCATTTCAGGGCATATATATCTCACGGGTGAACGTTCCCTACGGGGCTGCGAGGACAGCCCCGGGTGTTTCCCTTTGGAGATGGGAAGCGGCGGCTGTAGAAAAGAGTGGGCATGGTCTACGTAAGGCAGGACTGTGAGAGGTATCTGCGACCTGTGACTGGTGCAGCAATAATAATGTGTGGGGGAAACAGAGAGGGGGCAAACCCCATCCAACACCCCTCAATAGTCCTCTTGTGGATTTCTAAAACGAGAGCGCACTGCCCATCGCATGCAGTTCCTTTCTCGCTACCCAGAATGCACGGTCTGGTTTTATCACGAGGACATCAATAGGTCCCCCAACGGTCTTCTCCCGCGTCTGGAACCGCATGGAGTCGATGGTCATCCTCTCCGCATAGATGGCAAAATCGATGGCATCCTGCAGGGTGAAGAACTGCCAGTCGATCGGATATGCCGGGATCTGGTTGAACTTTTTATCCGGATCGATCGTGCCTACGGTGTTGAGTAGCCGGGACAGGATGTCGCTCTCCCCACCCCACGCCGCGCCCTGCTGCCCGGGCTGGTTGATCCGGTTCGTGACATTCTGGAAAAGATTGACAAACCAGACGTGGGGGATCCTTTTTCCGTTCTCAGTCGTATAACCGGCGATATGAAAAGACGTATCCGGCACCGGGGATAACGACCGGAAGTAGTCAAGAATCAACTGGGGGATCTGCTGGAGCGGGATGGCTCCGGATGACAGGCACTCGACAATAAACGATTCGATGTACCCGCTGATCGGTATGCCGTTGATATCCGCAGCCCCGAAGGTCGAGATCCCAACATTGCCGGGCGCAAGAAACGTCTTATAATTCGCATCCGACTGGGGAACAGAGATCTGCACTTCATGACTGCCCCGCTGTTCGAGCCTGCTTACAGTCAGGCGACTGTCACTTGCCATGACGATCCCTTCCTGAACATAAAGCGTGATGATAAATGTCAATCCAGGCACCCACACTGTGATACTGATGAGTCTGTTCCACCCGAAATAAAATGATCGCTATGCTCCCAAAGTCTCTCTCACAATTACGCTCCCGGTATCCGAGCACCTGCCGACAACCTGATATACAGGACAGATAAAGAACGTTACCATGCACCATGCCCACTCCCTTTTTGTCATCATTGGCATCCTCACCCTCTGTGCCACGGTTCCCATCACGGTCTGTGCAGGCGAGAATTCTGTTGCCACGGACGCAGTGACATCGCCTGTTGTATCCTCTGACAGCTACATCACCCATAACTACGTCTATTACCTTGAGGGAAGATCCGGCTCCATCCCCCTTGCTCTTTCGACGGAATTGTACGCGGGCTACCTTACAAAGAGCCCACGTTGGGACATACGGGACAACGCCTCGTATTTCCTGTCGTTTACCGATGACCCGGCACAGGCGCCATATGTCGCGACACTGGCAAATGAGATCCGGGAGGAGACCCCGGATCCTGACAACCAGGCGCGGATTGCTGCAAACCTGGTACAGCATATCACCTACTACAAGGAGAGCAAATACCGGTACCCGTACGAGGTGCTCTACGAAGAGAGCGGGGTCTGCGGGGAAAAGGCAATGCTCCTCGCTGACCTCTTAAAGAATCTGGGCTTCCAGTCGGCGGTGTTGTATTTCGTACCTGAGAATCACATGACGGCGGCGATCGGATGCCCGGCACCCTACGACTTTTCCAATACCGGTTATTGCCTTATCGAATCTACACGACCCAGGATTATCACTGATGAAGCAAGTACGTTCCCTGGTTTCGGCCGTCTCTGGTCCCAGCCGGAAGTCATACCTGTCGCAAACGGGCGCAATCTCATGACCGCAGACTCCGACTACTACGACGCCCGTGAATGGATAGCGCTGAACGAGAAGAACGCCGAGATGAAGGCGACCGGCGGGTACCTTACCCAGAACGATCGCGATCGCTGGTACATGATCGACGCAAAATACGACCTGAACCCGTCATGATGGATGTGTAGGATTGCATGCGCTGCGGTCCCGTGACCGTTACCCCCAGCAGTGACCCGTGACCAGATCAACCGGTGCGGGTCCCGGATACCTCGTCTCGTTGCCCCTCGTTCATTCCGGGGTCGGGTTTCGTTTCATCGGGCGCACGTTCGCCCCTTCCATTTCCCCATCCGCCCATGCAAACCGTTCCCGTATGGTAGGGGGGAGTTCCTTTTCTTCGATTGGGACAAAACCGTAATTGCCATAGAACTTCGTGAGGTTCCAGACCGAATGCATGTAGAGAGTGTCCTGCCCGCAAGCTTCGACAAGTCCCCAGACAGCGGCATTCGCGTACCCATGACCACGCTGGCTGACCGGAGTGAAGACCCCGTCCACCTCAAACCCGTCCGGGTGCCGTTTGCACCGGGCGATCGAAACCGCTTGATTGTCATGGAACGCTGCAAATATCCGGTCTGTCCGGTTGTCGCCCTTCGTATTGTGGTAGTCGATCCAGAGTGTCTCTGCGATCGGGAACTCCACAGAAACCAGTTCCCTCACTGTGGCGCCGCCGGTGCTGTGCATAGTGACGTGTCGTGCCGGAGCAGACGATACAGGGAGCAGGGGTGCATCTTCACTCGTGCCTTCGATCCGGTATCCATCGGGCGGAACATGAATCACGAACCGTGCGCCTTTGCCTTCGGTCCCGGTCTCCTGAATGGTCATGCCGGTCACCTCGACGATCTGGCGGCAGATGAAGAGCCCTATCCCCGCGTGTCCCCCGGCATCATACTCGAATATCTGCTGTTTCTTTGCCGCAGGGATCCCGTCGCCATCATCTTTGAAGCAGAGGTCAAGCCCTTCATGTGTCTCATGATATGTGATAACAATGTTCTTCACCGTGCCACCTCCATGCCGCAATGAATTCTCCAGAAGATGGGTGAGGACATCGGCAAAGAGTGGATCTGCATAGACCTCGAGGCGCCCCGCCCAGCACCTGATCGAGACTGTACCGTCATCCGATGGCAGGCGGGCGATATCAAGTGTCCGTTGCACGCTCATCCAGACTGGCGGGAGCGTCCCGAGATCCTTGTAAGACTCAGTGAGAAAGAGCTGACGTGCCACGTTCCATGCCAGCGTACGGATCCGTTCGATGTACCCGCGTATCATGGCATTTTCACAGTGGATATCTGCCTCATCGACCATCTCGATAATCTGGTCGACCGACCGATGGAGGTGGTCAGCCGAGAATCGTGAAAGAATGTTGAGTTTGTCGTTTGCCATCTTTAACGCATGTTCGGCATGAACGCGGCTGGTGATATCGAAAAATGTAAGGATCGCCCGTTCACCGGGGAGCGTCGCGGCGGAGACGAGTACTGTGAATGAATTTCCCTCAGGAAGAGAGAACATAGTCTCAGTTGCGTATACCGCCTCTTCGCGGGAGAGCCTGCTAAAAAATTCCTGCTCTTCCTCCCCACTCCAGATAGTCGTGATTGAAATGCTTTTGAGATCTGCGGCTTTCCTGTGGAGAAGGTCTGCGGCTTTCCAGTTTATCGCTTCGATCGTCCGACTGCTGCCAGTATCTGCAACAAGGATGCTACCTCCTTCCGAATGGTCAAAGAGACCTTTGTAGAGCACTTCCTGTTCGAGGAGCAGGATGGTGAGGGTAGCGATCAGCCATCCGATCACGACAAGGACGAGGACACGGACAAGTGCCTCGGCAACAGGACCCCACGAACCTGCCCTGAATAAAAGAGCAAGGATAAGGTATATCGCTCCGATACAGCCGGCGATGATAACGCCCCATCTCGGATACCGGTATGCAGCGATGACTACAGGGATATACAGAAGGTGGGGGACGACAACCGAGATCCCAAAGAGGAGTCCAACGAGGTTCAACAGGAGCGTCGCCGCAGCCGTGGCACAGATGGCTGCATCCCAGAGCAGATCACGCCGTTGCAGCACGGCAGGCCGGTTCATCGTTCGACCCCCAAACATCCGGTTCGGGCTCCCCTCCTTTGATCATCGCACGATTTGTTCCGGTCCTGACTTCTCCGTTCATCCATGAGGCTTTCCCACAGAGTGTATTCCATATGATGCATATGTGTGTGTGGTTGCTTGATCGTCCATCCCGACACCTGATAATCGGAAACGATGGCAGCGGATCTCTCCTCTTTGAGCTCCCGGATCGCTTCGGCTACGCTCGGTGATATTATTACGGTGAAATCGCTTGACCGCTCCAAGTACATTTTGCCAGGTTCGGGAAGAGCTGGTTCATCATCAACACAAAAAACACCATTTTTTTCTGCCATCAATCCTTCGCTTCCTTCATCCGCCATATCCCTTTCGGCACGGTAATCTCGAAACGTGCCCCTTTGCCCGGTGCGCCGTTCTCTTTTATCGTGATACCGGTGATCGACAGGATTTCACGGGCGAGGAACAATCCCATGCCACTCTTTCTCTGGGTCTTTCTCTCAAAGATGATCTCTTTTGTCTCTGCGGGAATCCCCTGCCCATTATCTTCGAAGATAAATGTCAGGTCGTCATCTGATTTGTAATACCGAAGCGTGACTGCTGTCACAGTCTTCCCGTGCTTTAACACATTGTCAGCAAGGTTCACAAAGACGCTCTCAAGCGCCGGGTCGGCATAGATTTCCAGGTTCTTTACTTCAATCGTTCGGGATATCTGCATAAAATCGAGGTGCGAGATGGCAAAGAGGAATGTCTGGTTCACATTTTGCCACTCTGGGGGCTTGAGCCCCAGATCCTGATAACTCTTGGCAACCGTGATCATTTTTTCAATATCCTGAACGAGCGCCATCTGCTTATCGATATATTTTTCCAGTTGTTGTGGATCCAAATCCTCTTTCTCCAGTTCAAGATATCCGGAGATAATAAAGATCGCGTCCTTGATGTCCCGGAACGTGATGAAATTTAAGAGGCTCAACCGTTTTGTTGCCCGTTGCAAGGCTCTTTCGGCTCGTTTCCGCTCGGTGACGTTACGAAGGAACATGATAACATGTCCACCATGCGTTTCGGAATGGACAGCACTGATTTCCATATCTATGATGTCGCCACTCTTCTGGCGGTACTGACTCTCAAACCGGTCTGATCCACTTTTTATGACCTTATCCATACGATGAGTAATATCAGTTACGGAATTTTTTTCCTCGATTCGGGAGATGTTGAGCGCCAGCACTTCATCACGGGTATACCCGATCATCGTGCAGAACGCATCGTTACAGTCGATGATCGACCCTGTATGATCGATGATGCAGAACCCATCCATCGCGGTGCGCAGTATGTCGCGGTACTCCGTTGTATTCTCACGAAGTGCGTCACGGCTGCTTTTGATCTCTTCAAGATGCAGGCGCAGTTGTTCCTCCTGCACCTTGAGCTGCTCGTATGCAGCCCGCAGTTCATCTTCGGCTTGCTTGCGCCGGGTGATATTGATCCCGATGGCGACAAAATGGTCGAACCTACCCTCTTCACCGGGAACTGCACGGGTGTTCCATGCGATTGTCTTCTTCCCACCATCTTTTGTTGTAATAACCGTCAAAAAATTCTTAAAGAACCGGTTCTCGGCGATGATCGATGAAATTGTGGCAGTAATTTTTTTACGGTAATCGGTTTCCGGGTAGAGTTTTTTCCAGATGTCGCGTCTTCCGATTACATCTCCTGCGGAATACCCACTGATCTCTTCTGCTGCCCGGTTCCACACAAGGATCGTCCCTTTCTCATCAAGGACGCTCAGCCAGACGTTTGCATTCTCAACGATGCCTTGGTTGAACTCGCTTAAGGTGCGATACTGCATCTGCCGGTTCTCAAGATTTGTGGCAAGGTACGAGACGACAATTGCTACTCCTATAAAGGAGAGGGTACGCAGGGCTGCACTTATCGTCTCGATACTATTTCCTTTGTCGGTGTATACGACCATCGCCAGATACGCCAGACTGAGCCAGAGCGAATAGACCACCCCTCGTTTGTGATAACGGTAGGCAAGGAGGATGATTGGGAAATAAAACAGGTGCATGAAGACAGTGGTGATCCCTGCCACGAGACAATAAAACGTGAAAACGAGGATGGCGATACTGAAACCAACAATAAGAATATCCAAGTAATAGCCAGAGAGTTTTAGTTGTCGGAAGAAAGGGGAACGCATAATGAAAACATCGGGGTATCAGGTTCACGCTTATCTGGCGATAGGGTTTTGTAATACTAAATGTCATCAAACACCCAAACAGGTATTAAATTTTCGATCTGAACTTCTTCGTGATCTTTTCTGACAGTTCCGTGCAATTGACTTGTGGAGTTGTTGGAAATGGAGACGACCACCATGGGTTGGATTATTTTTTTCCTAGAAGCACTCTTCGCATTAGGCAGGCAGGACTACCCTCTCACCAACCCGGTTTGCTGTACTCATCTACACCTAGGAGCCGGTCTGCACCGTTCGGTACGGCAATCTTGGATCATACCGCTTTTTTATGGCTTTCCAGACTCTGCGATGCTCATCCCTGCCCTCACGAGTGGATATGTGGTTGCTACCCGGCTCAAAGTACTGGACAAGCCAAAAAATGCAGTTGAAATGGTCAGCAGCGCAATATTGAAGAGAGGTTGTGGGGGTGCCGGATACGATCATTATCCTTATTATTCAGGAAGGGAAAGGATGAATGTAGTCCCGATATCCGGATCGCTCGCGATGGTAATGGTACCGCCCAGTAATTCCGCCATCTTCTTTGCTACCGGGAGGCTCATCCCGATAAACCCATATTTTTCGAGCAGTTTCGATTCATCACTTACCTGAAATGGCGTGAATACTTCAGGTATGACCTCAGGCGGGATGTGTGTTGCAGGATTGGTGATGAAGAACTCTGCATTCTTCCCATTTGCCCGGTAGGAAATCGTGATCCTTGCCGGAACGGGCGACCGGTTGATAAGATAGAATACCAGACTTTCGAAGATCAGGTAAAAGTATTCGCTGTCGGTCGTGATCACGAGATCCTTTGGGATATCGATAGTGAGCTCAAGTTTGGATGAGTACCGTATAATGGTGATATGTGACCGGATCAGTTCTTCCGGGGATACCTTCCGTGGATTTGGCTGTACTTGGGGCAGTACCTCGTCCGGGCTGCCACCCATCTCGCTCAACTTGATGACCAGCTCCACCATCTCCCGCTCCCGCTCGATATACTGCTGGCACTTTTTGAGCATTGTCAGTGCCTCCGCGTTCATGCCAAACGAGCCGGAATCTTCGGTAAGGATTTGGAGAAACATGATGAGCGGTTGGAGCGGAGTGCGTAATTCATGGGAGGCGAGCACGATAAACTCCCGTTTACGGGTCAGTTCGTGACGGAGGTCTTCCTCGATCTTTCTCAGTTCTGTGATATCGATAAGGGAGTTTACCCGCCGGGGTGTACCGGGAATAATGTCCTGTATCATGTAGATGTTCTTGATCTTTCCTTCACGATCCTTTAGCCGGAATTCATAATGTTTCGGCGGGTCTGCGGGGTTTTGTCCGATCAGATCGTGATACTCTGTCACTTTTCCCAGATCATCACGGACTACGAACGATAAGAGGTTTTTTACCTCTTCCAGTTCCTCTTTTTTGTATCCGACCATCTTCCCGAAATGCTCGTT
>JAPKXU010000099.1 GCA_026394655.1 Methanoregula sp.
TGTAGTAATTGCATCCTATCTGAACCGCCTTAACTTCAAGGAGAGAATCAACCAGTATGTACGCTGGGATCCAACTCAATGGAAATATAGCCCAGGGGTTTTAGCCCAGCTCATGGTGTTAGCTGCATTTATTCCTTCGACTGAAAAAATAGCGTTATGTCGGCTCTCACACGCGTATGCTGGAATGGATCTCCGAGTGCTCGTTGGCGAATATGTTGATCCTGCAGAGTTATCTGATCATCTCTTTGCTTGCATGCTGGATCGACTCTGGGAAGCAGGTTGCGAAAAGTTTCTGTGTTCCATTGCCTTGACAGTACGGACAGTTTTTAATCTACCTCCAAATCATATCTTTCACTCAGATACGACATCTCACATGTTGTGTGGAGATTACGCCAATTCAGAATCCGTTGATGACCCATCCCGGGTCCACCCGGCATACGGGCTCAGCAAGAACAAACGTCCGGATCGGAAACAGATTATGACAGGGATGGTGACGGATGGAGATGGACTGATTCTCAACTGTTGTGTCCTTGATGGAAACACGGCAGACTGCGAGTATAACCACACGATGCTACAAACCCTTCAGGAAGTATACGGAGATGAATTCTATAAGCATACCTATATTGCGGACAGTAAATTGCTGAACAAGAAGAACCTTGAACTCATCTATGGCAAGGAGAAACCGGCTAAGATAATATCTTGCATTCCTGAAAATTTCGCCGGGAAACGTGCGAGCAAGATTCGTCATCTGGCGTATGAAGAACAAAACTGGCAGTATATCGGGATCTGCTGCAAACATCCTGCAGGAAACGGAAAAGAACCGGAGTACTGGGTTCAGACATTTCAACAGGAAGTCTTTGACATCCCGGTCTGGGTTCATATATACAAAAGCGGCGATGCAGAGCACAAACTCCAGAAAGCGATAAAAAAGGCTCGTGAAGCGTATGAGTCTGATCTGAAAAGTCTGACCAAAAAAAAGTTTGCTTGTGAACCTGATGCAAGCACTGAATTGCAGGCATTCATTAACGCTCACAGGAAATCCTTCTTCTCAGTAAATCTTTCTTGTGTTTCGTCCGTTAACGAAAAGAATCCGGTTGGAAGACCCTCAAAAACCGTTAAACCAACAGAGAAAAAGGTCACCTGGGCGGTCAGTGCAGGACCAATTATTCAAAACGAAGAAAAAATAGAACAACAGCGCCGTAAAGATGAGACATTCTGTCTTCTTACTACCATTGAACCGGATACTATGGGAAGCCGGGAAGTTCTCCTCTACTATAAAGGTCAGATCAACGTGGAGGGTATGTTCAGTGTACTGAAGCACCCTTTACTCGCTGCAAAATTATTCCTCGAAAAACCGGAACGGATTGAAGCACTGATGACCTTGATCTATATTTGTGTCCTGATGCATGGGATCCTGCAGGTAATATCCCGAATCCGGATCGCTACTTGTGCTGAACCACCCCGGTTAGGCCCAGACGATCGACCTCTGATCCGACCGAAGTCTGAAACCATGCTCAATATCCTTGCGTTATATGATCTTGATTCCTATGGGGATGTCATATCATTTCGAAGTAAAATAACAGAGAGAAGCTCGCAACTGGAATTGTTAATGTATCTTGTAGATTTCGATCCTGGCGCGATCTGATATTGGTTAATTTCGCTGATGGAGGTGTTCATTTAGCGTATGCAGTCGATAAAAGTGGATTGCGATTCGGTATCTATGAGTGCGTGCTTCTTTTTTGCGTTGTCACAGGATTTTATGCGTGATTCATAGTTTGGCTGCTTATGTGGCAGATGTTGAAACGCACATAATTATTCATGTTTTTGGTGGGGG
>JAPKXU010000008.1 GCA_026394655.1 Methanoregula sp.
CTCTGCCGAGAGTCTTATGACGGAGACGGTAAAGAGAGTAAGGAGAGGGTCCATCGTGTACACAGATAAGTGGCGGGGATACGATTCTCTCATGTTCTGTGGTTACAAGCATCTTAACATCGACCATTGATATAAGTTCAAACAGGGAAAGGTCTATATCAACGGGATTGAGGGTTTTTGGTCCTTTGCCAAGGAGCGGTTGATTAAGCATCACGGCATCTCACGAAAGAAATTTCTCTTCTACATCAAGGAGATGGAGTGGCGATACAATAATCGAGGGAAAGATTTATTTGTGGTATTAGTGGATTTGATGTTACACTAAAGTGTGCTAGGGGTCGATGTTACCTAATCACCAAATAATAATAAATTATCGCTTTGCCGGCTCTTTTATCGTGAACGTGTCTAAAACCTGAAGCGTGACGCCGACACCGAGCGTGGGCTGGAGAACCTCAAGCCACAAGAAGAACCCTACCTTGGGTGGCGTCGGGCGCTCGAACCGGAAGTGCCCGTCTTTTACCTGCACCATCTTGAGATACTCCTTTTTCTGGCGGGACCTGAGGTAAATGATCAGCTCATAGCCGGGAAGATCGGTGGCAACGATTGCCTTTGAGAAGTACTGCCAGAACTCGCCATACTCGATCCGCTTGCCTTTCACCGAGAACCCGTACTTGTCGCAGACGGCTTTTACTGCCTGAGGGTACAGGGCGCCGTAGAGCACTTTTTTTACAAGCGATTCGGTCTCGTTTGTTGCCGCGAGGTTCTTTGCACCATTGGTGCGGGAGATCTCGGTGAAGATGTGGGTCTTCATCTCTTCGTGGTACTTCCTGTAATCGAACGGGTGCTTTGCGGGGATGTCTGTAGCGGCGATCAATTTTGTGTGGTTGTCGGGATTGTTATAGAGGATTCGTGACCGGTAGTGCTTGACGAGAGATTTGATCTGTTCGCAGGAACTCGTGTGGATGATCGCGTTGTCCGGATCCTTTGCAAGCCGTTTTACAACAGAATAGTTCGAGATGTCAATCGAGGAAATCATAAGGAATGAGACGTGCTTCTGGTTGAACAAGTACCCGAGCAGCCGTTTTTTGAAAGCAATCTCCTGTTCGAACTCTTTTAAGTCTGCCGGAGAAGTAACGACTTCGCCGAAAACGACATGGTCACGGGAATCAACAAGCAACAGGTCGAATTCTGCCAGGTCCTGCCCGTTGCCCCGCACCGTAATATCCCCGGAACGTGAATAAAAGATCCCATTCTGCCCCAGTTGCACCGGCTGGTACCCATGCGGTGCGTCGGCTCCTTTTCGTGCGAGATACTTTATCTGGTCGGTTTTTTGTGAGATGTCAAGGAACATCTCGTACACGATAGACTCAAACCAGCGCCCCTCGGCGGTTCGCATTGGCTCGATATCCTCTGAGAAGATCTTCTTCCGCTCGATCTTGTTCATGTGCCGCGTGGCATTGATCGCAATTGCAGCGGTGGGCTTGAACTGTTTAAAATTGGAATTGAGCCACGAGATCATGTTCGCCGTTAAAATTCGGTTGGCAAAGTAAATAACAATCTGCTTTTATTAATCGGAAAAAAATTTGAACAAATCAAAGTGCTCATAGAAATATTTATATTAACCGGAAAGAAATTTCCTTCTATCCTTATTCGTGCTACAGTCTGGCACAGATGAGGTAGTTATAGAGAAGGGGAATGAACCAATGCCTACAGCCAAAAGAACAACCAGCACATATACAGTGCCGCGGTATATCATGCCGGATGGCTCCGAACCGGAATATGAAGCCATCCTTGAACAGATCCAGGACTATCGCAAATCGCAGATTGGATCCTCGTATTATTACATACGAGCAGGTGAGGAGAGTACAATTTTATGCAGGATTATTCCGGGTGGTGGAAAGGTGTTCTTCCATGAAGTGGTTGATCACCATAACCATGGAATATCTGATGAAGACATTGCCGAAGCAATAAAGAGTGATACCGGGGCTTTCTCGCTGCCCGGACATTACCACATTTCACCACACATTGAAAAAAAACTGCGTGCTCTTCTGGAATTTGAATAATTTTTTTGGCTTCTGTAACAGAACCTGAAGAGTGCTGTAACTAAAGAGGATACATCATACAGTGAAAAATGAGGGAATTTCCATGAAACTGATTCGTGCAATTATCAGACCCGAATCCACACAACGGGTAATTCAAGCGCTGGAAGAAAACGGGATCTACGCGATGACCCGTATGAGTGTTACCGGGCGGGGTAAATAGATGGGAATTACGCAGGGAACCGTCCGGTACTCTGAAATGCCGAAAGAAATGCTGATGATAGTACTTCCCGATGATGCCGTGTCCAAGGCAGTTATCGTGATTGAAATTGCGGCAAGAACCGGCATGACAAAATTTTCAACAGGGAATGTCGGGGATGGCAAGATCTTTGTGACAGATGTCGACGAATCTTATGCTCTCAGAACCGGGGAAAAACAGTAAGAGGTCGAACTTGCATGAAAGAAATTCTTGCGATTATCCGGAATGAACGTGCAGAACCGACAAAAGATGCCATTGACTCCATCGGTGTCAAAGGAGTCACATTTATTAACGTTATAGGACGGGGACGGCAGGGGGGCACGATCCGTACTCCCGATCC
>JAPKXU010000161.1 GCA_026394655.1 Methanoregula sp.
CGCCGCCTGTTTGATACTGCACAGGACGGTATATTAATCCTTGACGGGGATACCGGCGAAGTTATCGATGCAAATGCCTTCATGCTTGATATGCTGGGATACACATTATCGTATTTTGTCGGCAAACATCTCTGGGAACTCGGGTTTATCAAGGACAAATCCATTGCCCAAAATGCATTTACCGAGCTGAAAACGAACAGTTATATCCGGTACGAAGATCTGCCCCTGGAGACACAAGACGGGCGGAGTATTGACGTCGAGTTTATCAGCAATGTCTACCTTGTTGGCGATAAGAAGATTATCCAGTGTAACATCCGTGACATCACTGACCGCAAACGGGTGGAAGAGGCGCTGCGACACGCAAACAAGCAGTTGAACCTGCTCTCTTCCATCACCCGGCATGATATCAAGAACCAGCTGCTGGTGCTCAGGGGGTATCTTGATCTATCGAAGGATGTTATTGACGATCCGACAACCCTCACCGAGTACATAAAAAAAGAGGATCAAGCAGCGAATACTATCGAGCACCAGATCATGTTCACGAAAGACTACCAGGATCTGGGTGTCGCAGCACCCGAATGGCAGAACGTGAACGCAAGTATCAATAAGGCTCTTTCCGGGCTACCGATGCGGGGCATCCGTGTCACGGTTGATCCCCAAAATCCGGCAATCTTCGCTGACCGGCTCTTTGAAAAGGTCTTCTACAATCTGATAGATAACGCCATCCGCTATGGTGGTGACCGGATGAAGACGATCCGGGTATCATCGCAGGAATCTGACGGGGAACTTACCATTGTCTGCGAGGATGACGGTGGGGGGATCTCCGCAGAGGACAAAAAGCGGCTCTTTACCCGGGGCTTCGGCAAGAACACCGGGCTTGGTCTGTTCCTCTCCCGGGAGATCCTTGCAATCACCGGGATCACGATCAAAGAGATGGGTGAGCCGGGCAAAGGCGCCCGGTTTGAAATTATGGTACCTGAGGGAAAGTGGCGGATGAAAGGGGGGGGTGCGTCGTGATGGCAGCAAAAAAGAAGATGCCACAAGACAAGGGAGCGAACACACGAAGCAGCACCCGTTCCCTGAGGGATGGGGCGGAAAAAGAGCTCACGCGTTCCCGGAAGATTTCTACTGACCTCACAGGGCAGACCCCGGAACAACTCAACCACGAACTCCAGGTGCACCAGATTGAACTTGAGATGCAGGAGAAGATCTCATGAAATCGAAGATCGCCCTGGAAGAGTCGCGGGACAATTACTTCGATCTCTATGAGTTTGCCCCTGTGGGGTATCTCACGCTGACCGACAAAGGCATAATCACGAATGCGAACCTCACCGGTGCGATGCTCCTTGGGGTTGACCGGAGCACCCTGATCAGGGCACCCTTAAGTAAATGTATCGCAGAAAAAGATGCCGATACGTGGCACCGGTATTTCGTGAATGTGCGCCAGCAAGGGGAAAAAAAGACCTGCATCCTTACGCTCACACGAGGGGATGGTTCTGTGTTCCCAGCCCGGCTGGAAAGCATCAGGCTTACCGGCAGCGAGGGAACAACAACGGTCCGGGTGGCAATCAGTGACATCACGGATATCCGTCGTGCGGAGGAAGCGCTTCGCGAGAGTGAAGAGAAGCACCGCACGCTCTATGACAACATGAGTGAGGGGTTTGCCTATTGCCGGATGATCTATACCAGCGATGGGCAACCGGAAGACTTCATCTACCTCAATGTCAACCAGGCATTTGACCGGATTACCAGCACAAAAACCGTCACAATGAAACGGGTTACTGGAGTATATCCCGGAATCAGGGAATCTTACCCCGAATTGTTTGTGATCTATGGCAGGGTTGCATCGACAGGTACACCGGAATCGTTCGAAATTAATTTCAAACCTATAGAGAAATGGCTGCACATCTCGGTATATTCTCCGGAAAAGGAGTATTTTGTCGCGGTATTTGAAGATATCACCGAGCGCAAGCGGGCGGAGGAAGAGCTGAGGGAATCGAAAGCCCTTGTCGATGCAGTCGTGGAAAATGTCCCGCTCATGATTTTCCTTAAAGAGGCGAAAGATCTGCGTTTCGTCATATTCAATAGAGCGGGAGAGGAACTTCTGGGCTATGACCGCAAGGCATTGCTCGGTAAGAACAACCTGGACCTTTTCCCTCCCGAACAGGCGGCTCACTTCATGACCAAGGATCGGGATGTGCTTGATGGAGAGCTTAACCTGTTGGACATCCCGGAAGAA
>JAPKXU010000075.1 GCA_026394655.1 Methanoregula sp.
GCCGTCCATCGGGTTACGGTACGGCGCCACCGCGCCATCGGCGATGCACCGGTTTTTGTCCGGGATGATAAGGTCTGCATCAAACTCCATCTTCACGCCGAGCCCGTGACAGTCCTCGCAGGCGCCGAACGGGCTGTTGAACGAGAACATTCTCGGCTGGAGTTCTTCGAACGCGAGCCCGCAGACCGGGCATGCCATGAGCGAGGAGTAGGTCGATTCTTTTTCCTGTTCATCGACAACGAGAATGAGCCCTTCGGATTTAGAGAGCCCGTTCTCCACCGCTTCGGTGAGGCGCGACCGGTCAAATGATTCAAGCCGGTCGATGACGATCTCAATATCATGTTTTTTGTACCGGTCGAGCGTGATCTCTTCATCAGTGCGGATGATCTCCTTGTTCACGCGGACGCGGGCATATCCTTCCTTGTTCAGGTCACGGAGGAGCTGCTGGTAGGTACCCTTCTTCTGCCGTACAACTGGTGAGAGGATAGTGACCATGCCGGGATGCTCCGCGGTAATCTGGTCGGCAATCCGGTCCGGTGTCTGGGCAGCGATGGGGATATTGTGCTCGGGACAGTAAGGGATGCCGATACGAGCGAAGAGGAGCCGGAGGTCATCGTAGATCTCGGTTGTCGTCCCGAGTGTCGACCGGGGATTTTTTGAGGTCGTCTTCTGCTCAATCGATATCGCGGGCGAGAGCCCTTCGATGCTGTCGACATCGGGTTTGTGCATGAGCCCCAAAAACTGGCGGGCATACGTGGAGAGAGATTCGACATAGCGCCGCTGCCCCTCTGCATATAGCGTGTCAAATGCAAGCGTTGACTTTCCGGAGCCGGAGACGCCGGTGATCACGACAAGCTTGTCGCGCGGGATCTCAACATTGATATTTTTGAGGTTGTGCTGGCGGGCACCTTTGATAATGATGTTCTTCATGCTGGTGTGCTGTACAGATCAGCGCCGGCATTTATAGAGATTCATTTTGGGGCATAAACGCGAAAAAAATACGTTGAGAAATACCGGTGCTGAGAATTACGGTGCAATACGACGCGGATTTATTCCAGCACATGCAATAATTTCATACAGTAGGTGTCTTTATGCCCGTTGTTTTACTGAATGTGAGAAAAGGCTTTTCAACCGCCCAGAAACGCAAAATCGCAAAAGAATTCACGAACACACTCGTCTCCACGCTCGGTATCGAGCCGGATCTTGTGACTATCCTGATTGATGAACATCCCTTGGAAAATATTGCACATGCCGGAAAACTCCGGTGCGACTGATTGGGATCCGTTTTGTACAGGTTATTTACTCCTTCAGCAGCGGAAAGATTCGAAAAACTTTTTTTTCACTTTATAAAAAGGTAGGAAAAGGTCGGTTCACGGCGGACATGTGAACGCGGGCTCCCGCAAAAAAACCTGATAAAAAAATTCAGGAACTTCTGCCCTGCCGCCGTTCTTCATACGAGATCTCGGCGCTTTTGCCTTTTGAAAGTTTTTTCGGATCCGGCTGGGAATTTTGCCAGCGCTCTTCAAACGAAATTTCACTGCTTCGCTTGGGTTCTGGTGGCGTGTCCCGGGAAGTGTCTTCCGGGGACCTGTCTCCATCCCGGATAACATCGATGCTGAAATCATCGGGACCGCGGGAACTGGTACGGGAACTCGAAACCGGACCCGCACCGGCACAAACATCGGGACGCACCGGTACACGTCCATTTTGGGGGGCTTCCGATACGGATGTGTGCCGGATACCGGTGAATGCATACCGGCTGCGTCCCGCTGCTGACGGCACATCGCCGCGGATTTTTGCCACCTGATCCTGCACATCCTCTTCCATCTCCGTGCGGCTCTGCTCAGTAAACATCAGGAACTGCAGGAATTCTTCGGGCTCGCAAAAAAGCGATGTCTCGATACCTTCACAAACGAGCGTCCGGTTAACGTCACCGTACCACCCGCCCCTCCGCTCAAGGATCACATCGTTTCCGGGTTCAAAACCGTAGACCCTCTCGACCTCCCCGTTTCGCCCGTACACGGTTTCGGAAATACCATCATTCTCGAATGTGAATGTCTTCCCGACAGCCCCGTAGTCGCCGCCTTCCCGCACGACAATCTGCCTGCCTCCATTCTCGTACCGAAATGTCCGGGGTGGATGCCCGAACGAGAACGTTTCCTCGATCATCCCGTAACGGTCAAAGACGAACCTCCGGAGTATCTTATCCTCGTTTCGGATGTCTCGTTCCGTCATCATGTTAGATGAAGGATCAAAGCGATACATCCGCTTCAGGTTTCGTCCGCCATCAAGCACACGGATGCCGTTCCGGTTGTATTCATAGATCCGTGTGATTCGTCCTCCACGGGCTCCTGCATATTCAGTAATGACTGCATCTGTCATGTCGATTGTACCTTCAGTAAACGCTGGTTTCCTAGCGTTATTTTTTTCCGGGAGAAATACTTTGCTCTCCCGCGAATCCTGCTCGAAAACCAGATAAACAGGCAGCATTTTGACTGCACGTGCGGATATGGGAGAACCGGGTACGGCAATAAGGTGGGGTTCGGAGCCCCGGTGAACCAGAGTGAAGAATGAGTAACCTTCATTGAGACAGAGATCCAATAATAATGCTGTTATGGCTGACGAACTGCATGTACCAGAGCCTGTCCTGGAACCTGTTGAAGAACCAATTCACATCAAACCGGATTCAGGAAAGACGCTGTATCTTGCAAAATGGCTGACACGGTTCTGGGCGTGGCTCATCGACTTCATCCTTGTCCTCCTCTTTTTGAATATTGTAAGGGGCGTGGTTCACGAATTGCATACAAATATGTATCCTCTTTGGGACTATGGGCACTGGGATTTCTTTACGATCGGTTTCCCGACTGTTTTCTTCTTTTTGTACTGGACCGCATTCGAAAGTTACAAAGGGCAGTCTGTTGGTAAGATGGTCATGAACATCCGTGTGGTAAACCGTGACGGGACAAAGATTCACTGGACCACCGCCGCAATCGAAAGTCTGGGCAAGGCATTTTTACCGGTACTTGCACTAGACTGCCTGATCGGGTGGTTCGGGATGTCGGGTTCTAAACTGCGGGTTTTCAACAGGATATCCAATACGATTGTGATCAAGACTGATTACAAGGAGCCTGAAGGGGTTCTGTATATTAAGGACAAGGAATAGCGGGCAATTCCCGGAATCAACCCCAACTCTTTATCAGATCAACAGGGCACGCTGATTTGGCATTTCGTTTATACCGTCGTCCACGAACTCTGCCGCATAATCTGGGTGTGGCGGCATTTCCCGTGCGGGAGAACAACCACTCCCCGTGATTTGTTGCCAAGATCCCTCCATTATAACACCAATGGCGGAACAACTTCTTCCCAGTTTTAATGAATGTTGAAAAAAAATCCACGGTAATCGCAGCCGTTTTTCCTTTTTGGTTTATAAAAAAACAGATGAATCTTGTAGCTGTAGCCAATTCCAGACGAAGTTGGTTTACCGACTTCCATGATAAAGACACCTTTATCCCCGGCAAGAATATACAGATCCTATAGAGGAATGCCATGGCAGATATCGAATCAAGATACAAAAAAGTCGATGGCAGGATCCTGATCGAGATAAAACTCTCGTCCATTCTCCAGCTCTTCAACTCGTTTGATCCCGCCCCTTTCCATGAGAAGGAGCTCGATTCTGCGGCTGAACATTACATCGTTGGCACTGTTGACGATTTTCCAAGTAAGACCCAATTCCGGATCATCATCTACCTGCCTCCTGATCTTGCCGCAAGTGATGCCGCAAAGAAGATCAGCCCGGCTATCCAAAACCATTTCCAGTACAAAACCCTCGTTGCCGAACGCGCATTCCGGTCCCGGTTGAAATACGGCAGATTCACTCTCGTTCTTGGGGTCTCGTTTCTCTTCTTCTCTCTTGTCGTTGGTCAGTATATTCTGAATATTTTTAGTTCGTTTGCAAGCCAGCTCATAGCAAGTGCGCTCTTGATTGCCGGCTGGGTGGCGATGTGGGAGCCGGTTACTGTGCTCTTATACGAACTCTACCCGCTCGTGCAGAAGAAGAAACTTTACCAGAAGATCAGTATGATGGAGATTGAGATCCTGCCCTCACCGGCATGAACCTGCTGCCATGATCCACAGTAATGATCACCGTGAATGACATGCTTATTTGAGGCTGTGGATCTTCCTGAGCAGCGCGATGGTTTCTGTTGTACTCGCCCGTGGTTCCCCGGGAATGGGGTGCATGAGTACGTTCTCTTCCGTAAGTGCCCGGAAAATATACCCGATTGCCAAACCTTGCGATGGACTGTAGCCTCCCTCAAGGACCAAGGCAAGAGGGGTTTTCACCGAATTCCGGAGGATCTGCGTCAGGTAAAAAAAGTCCTGGGGTTTTACTGCCATGGAACCAAGATGATCATCAAAGAGAATGTCCTGCCCGGCAGAGATCACAAGAAGGTCCGGTTCAAAACGCATGATGGCGGGAACAAATATTCGTGAAAAAACCTGTGAATAATCAGCGCCGGTGCAACCGGCAGCAAGTGGGGCGTTTATTGTGTAGCCATCCCCGTTTCCATAACCGGTTTCCTGCGGGGCACCGGAGTATGGGAAGATGTCCTCTTCATGCACTGAGCAGTAGAGCACCCGGTCCGTTCCATAGAAGCAGTGCTCCGTGCCATTCCCGTGATGGACGTCCCAGTCAACAATCGCAACGCGGTCAACGGTCTCCAGGGCATGCGCAACGCCAATTGCCACGTTGTTCAACAGGCAAAAGCCCATCGCGCGTTCGTGTTCCGCGTGGTGACCGGGCGGGCGCATGAGTGAGAAGCAGGGCTCCCCACGCAGGGCATAATCAACAGCCATAATAGCGGCTCCGGCAGCCTCACGGGCAACTTCGAAAGATTGGGGTGTGACATAGGTATCAGCATCGATATATCGTACTCTTGTAGTATTCTCACACAAGGACTGGAGCCAGTTCAAATAGCCTGTACTATGGACACGCGCGATGCTCGAAACAGGTGCGCTCACGGGGTCAATAACACGAACATCTGGTAAGATCCCATCACAGGCAATGTCGAGGCGAACGTTCGACTCCGTGTGATTGGGCTTATCATGTCGTGCGCAGGTTGAACTCGTGATGGCATAACACCGTGACATGGGGGGAAGCTACCCTTACGATGGAAGAGGATTACGTGAGTATCGTCACAATGAGCATATCTGTCTTATGGGATGTGGCAACCGTGATCCAACTGCCAGTACCGTTTGAGCGACGCCGAATCAGTTGCCCGGATATCGTGATAACCAACTGAATAATTCATTCATGGGAAAAAAGGAACGGAAAAAATGTGATCTGTAATCACCGGTAAAACGGCAAAAATTCGGGAATACGCGTTTTTAAAAAAATCTCACCCGATAATTTCGTGATTGTTCTTATCGCCGCGTCCGATCCCTTTGTAAATAAAACCGTTCGCGATGAACAATACGGGATCAACGAGGTCCCGCCCATCCACGATCACCGGGTGTTGCTTTCCGGTGAGTGCTTTTACGTGTGCCGCATCAAGCGTGTTATACTCGTGGTGCCCGGCAAATATTGCAATCGCATCCACACCCTGTATTGCCGCATCGAGATCGCAGCTGATCGGGACACCGGGATAATCGTTCACATACGGATCGTGTACACTGACTTTCGCACCGGCTCGGATCAGGTCATCACGGAAAGGTTCTGAAGGGGTATTCCGCGCGTCATCCGAGTTGGATAAAAATGCCCATCCGAGAATCGCCACACGGGCGCCATCGACCGTCCGTCCCGCCCGTGCGAGTGCATCAACCGTGAGCCGGTACATATGCCGGGGCATGAAATCGTTGATCCGCCGCGCGAGGACAAAGAGCGAGGGCTCACCTTGGGGGTAATCCAGAAGTGCCTTACCTAGTTGCTGAACACCACGTTCGAGATGGTACGTGTCCTTCGTCAGGCAGTGCCCGCCAACGCCGGCACCGGGATAAAGGAGGGAACGGGTGATACCCTCGCCTTTCAGGCTGTCAATGCCAGTACGGACATCGTACACATTGATCCCCATCGCTTCACAATAGAGGGCAAGTTCGTTGATCGCGGCGATCTGGAGATCCCGGAACGTGTTCTCTGCTGTTTTTGTGACTTCCGCAGCAGTGGCAGTCATCGGGATCACTTTTCCTTTCGTCAGCACCTGCGAGTAGAGCTCGGCTGCCCGTTGCGTGCTGACTGGATCGATGCCCCCGACGATCCTGTCATGCTCACGGATGTTTCTAATCAACCTGCCCACCATCACCCGTTCCGGTGCATGCGCCAGCGCAAAGTCACTGCCAGCGACAAGTCCTGACTCTGCTTCAAGGATCTCACGGGCAAAACCCGTTGTGGTGCCGGGAGTGATTGTCGATTCGAGGACAACAAGCATTCCCTCATTCAGGTGTCTCCCCACATTTTTGAGCCCGTCTTTTAAGGCAGAGAAATCCGGCAGCAGGTCATCTTTGTTTAAAAAAGGGGTCTGGATGGAGAGTGTGACCGCATCCAGTTCAGCAATTTCTGAAAAATCAGAAGTGCATTCAAACTTTCTCTGCGCGACAACCCTCTTTAACAGGTCATCAAGCCCCGGCTCCACTCCTTTGAGGGGACTCTCGCCACGGTTCAGCATCGCGATCTTGTAGCCGGATGACGGTGAGTCGCGCTGGAACCCATAGACTTTCTCAAATTTGTGGGAATCTGCAAAGAGCACTGCTGCCGGGATACCTACATATCCCATGCCGATCACGCCAATCTTCCGGATCGGTCCCCGCTTCGCGATTAACGCACCAAGGGTCACAAATTCGCCCCATGACTAAACCCGGCGCGTATTTCTTCACTCACCTCAAGGTTCCGTATTGCCTGATCAGGAGTGATTGGGAAGGGCAGGGCATTTTTTACACAGGAAATAAACGTCGAGAGTTCTGCCTTGAGAGGTTCAGTCTTATTCACCATCACCTTCTCAATGATATTCTCCTGCACGTACCGCTCCTCTTCAAAATGATACTTCCCCGGCTTACGGTAGATCGTGATCTCCTGTGACATGAAATCTCCCTCAACCGTAAATTCTTCCTCTTCCACGTACAGGAGACGGATCTTCTTTGAAGATTTCCGGCTCGCTGAAAGGACAACCGGCACATGATCGCATTCCATGAGCACGCTGCAGACATCCGCGTTTCCCACTGAATGGATGTGGCACGGTTTGGGGAAGAAAACATTCAGGAGGATATCGATATCGTGGATCATCAGGTCTTCAACAACAGAACTCCCGGTGATCCGGGCTGATGCCGGGTTGTGCCGCTTCATCTCGACATAGAGCGGCTTTGTGATGATCCGTTTGATCTCATTTACGATTGGGTTGAAGCGTTCGATATGCCCGACGCCAATAGTAATGCCCGGAGGTGCCAGCTTCATCAGTTCCTTTGCCTCTTTTGACGTGGCACAGATAGGTTTCTCGATAAAGACGGATTTTTTTGCTGTAAAGACCTGTCGCGCCACTTTTGCATGAAACTGTGTCGGCACACAGATGCTTACCGCGTCAGAATGTGAGATAAGATCCTCAATTGTCTCATACGCGGTGGCGCCGTGTTGTGCGGCAACCGTCTTTGCTGCTGCGGCATTGAGATCGAACACACCGACAGCACTGACGCTTTTTAATTCGGAAAAGACCCGGACGTGGTTCTTCCCCATAATGCCGACACCAATAACGCCGACTCGCATTTATTTCACCCGGTTGATCGTATCGCAGATGTACGCGAGTTCCTTTCCGTCAAGGAGCGGGTGGACAGGGATCGAGAGGACGCTTGAGGCAAGCCGGGTTGATACCGAGCAGGGATCCGGATCGTTTGCCGGCGCATAGAGCGGCTGACGGTGGATGGGAATAGGATAATGCACGGCAGTCCCGATCCCTTTGGTTTTGAGATATTCAATAAACTCGTCGCGCTTCATCGGGAACTCTTCAGTGAGCCGGACCACATACTGGTGATAGACATGGTACATGCCAACTGAAACATGGGGCAGGACAAGTCCTTTCACTGCCAAGTGGCTGTTATAGTACTCAGCATTTTTCCGCCGGCGCAGGTTGAACTTGTCGAGCTTCTTTAACTGGACGATGCCGATGGCAGCTGCGATATCGGTCATCCGGTAGTTGTACCCGAGCCGGGTGTGCAGGTACTTCTTGCTCTGCCCGTGGTTCACGATCAGCTTCAGCCGTTCAGCATACGCTTTCTCATTTGTCGTGCACATGCCGCCTTCACCGGTGATCATGTTTTTTGTCGCGTAGAACGAGAAGCAGCCGAACTGCCCGAACCCGCCCACCTTCACGCCATCATAGAGCGCCCCGTGCGCCTGAGCCGCGTCTTCGACGAGTTTCAGGTTATGGGACTCGCAGATCTCCTGCACTGCTCTGACCTCAAATGGCTGCCCGAACAGATGTACACCGATCACTGCCCGGGTCTTTGGGGTGATCCGTTCGATAATAGTATCCGGTCTGATGGTGAATGTCTCCTCACTCACATCGGCAAAGACAGGTTTCGCGCCGCACATGGATACCGCAGTGGCAGTGGCAATAAACGAGAATGACGGCACGATCACCTCGTCCCCGTACCCGATATCAGCGGCAAGGAGCGCCGCGTGAAGTGCGGCAGTCCCGTTGTTTGTCGCCACACCGTACGCGGTGCCGCAGTATTCGGCAAACTGTCTCTCGAATTCGGCAACCCGTTCGCCCTGTGCGAGCATCCCGGATGCCAGCACTTCTGACACAGCCGAGATCTCATCCTGACCCACGATCGGTCGCGCTATAGGTATCTGCATTGATATTCTCCCCGGAAAATACTGAATTCATATGAAAACGGCTTACGCCGTTTTTATGTCCGTATCGCTGGACTATCGTTAGCTAATCGACTGTTTATATAAAACTGCGTAACGATTGAATAATAGCATTCCTATCAGGGAAACCGCCATAATCCTGCTTACACCGGTTGCTGCGAAAAACGGGTACGATACTCCCAGGCTACAAGTATACAGAAGAATGAAAACAGTTCGGAGCCGTCTTCACAGGAACCATTGATGAGCCGGTGATGAGGCTGTTGCATAACTCAAAAATAGCAATCCATTTGTATAATTGGGGTTGGAGAGAATGCATTCCAGCAAAAATGCAGGGATAATTCTGACTTCAATAGGTACAAAAGTACAATCGAAAATATTTATGCAACAGCCGGTGATGGCACAAACATACGGACATGAAAACAGCGCATGCCGTTTTCGTATGAATCCCCGATGATCCGACAATTGCACAAGCATCCGAGATGAAAATGCGAGAGGCATTTTCAATGGAAAAAGATAGGTAATTAGGTCAGGAGTGGAATATACTCGTACACACGTGCCGGGAGGAGTCGCGACGCAACACATCATATCCATCGGGGATTTTGACCGTAAGGAGATCGATCAACTGCTGGATCGTACGACAAACATGCACTGCAGGGTAAAATCCTTGCAGTGCTTTTCTTTGAACCAAGTACACGGACGCGGATGTCGTTTGAGTCAGCCATCGCACGGTTGGGCGGAACATCGATCTCTGTCAGCAGTGTTGAGGCGTGCTCCATCGCAAAAGGGGAGACCCTTGCCGATACCATCCGCGTTGTCTCCGGGTATGCTGATGCGATCGTGATCCGCCATCCGAAGGAAGGTGCCGCCCGTCTCGCTGCTGAGTTTGCACATGTCCCGGTCATTAATGCCGGGGACGGTGCCGGGCAGCATCCTTCGCAGACACTCCTTGACCTGTACACGATCCGGCAGTCAATGCCCATCGATGGGATCGATGTGGCGCTTGTCGGAGATTTACGATACGGGAGGACGGCACATTCGCTTGCATCCGCCCTCTCTCTCTACGGTGTCCGGCTCCATACCATCTCTCCCAAAGGGCTCGAACTTCCGTCATCCCTTGTTGAAACCCTGTCGGCAAAGGGGATGGAAATTATCGAACATGATGAGATTACCGATGTAATCGGGCAGGTTGACGTCCTCTACGTGACCCGGATCCAGCGGGAACGGTTCCCGGACTCCACGTCTTACTTCAATGTTGCATCCAGTTATCGGATCACCCCCGAACTCCTCGCATCGGCAAAAGAGCATCTCATCGTCCTGCACCCGTTACCTCGTGTCGATGAGATCGATCCCCGCGTCGATGCATTACCCCACGCACGCTACTTTGAACAATCACGAAATGGTGTGCCGGTACGGATGGCGATGCTGTTGCGGGTGATGGCATGAAATCTGATATTAGTACCGTTGACCACGAGCGCGAAGATCTTCTCGTCCGGCGGATCAAGAACGGTACCGTCATCGATCACATTGAGGCAGGTGAGGCGCTCAATGTGGTGAAGATCCTGGGTATCACCGGATCAACTGCCGAGTCGCTTTCAATCGCCACCAATGTGATGAGCGGGCAGATGGGGAAAAAGGACATCGTTAAGCTCTCCAACCGCGAGCTCTCAAAAGAGGATGTCAACAGGATTGCGCTTATCTCGCCCAAAGCGACTATTAACATCATCCGGAATTTCAAGGTCTTCCAGAAGAAAGGGGTTGAGATCCCGACGTTAATCGAAGGTAGCGTACGTTGCCCCAACCCGGGCTGCATTTCGAATACGAACGAACCGATCACGAGCAAGTTTGCGGTGCTGCCTAACGGGCTGCGGTGCCTTTATTGCGATTCGGTGATCACGAAAGACCTGACCAGCCACATCATCTGATTATCCGGGAAGTAACGAAGAATCCCCGGTGTATCAGGATTTGGCAATATCCAACAGTATTTTTCAATCGTATCAATAGAAATCAGTTTTTTAAATTGTTAAGTTGTGTAAAATCAGAATTGTCAAACAGTCAGTACTACCAGATCAGCTGCCGCGATTTAAACATCCCCAGACTAACATCACCTGATGAGACTGCCACGCACATCGATCTCACCGCGCCAGATGCGGGTGGATGAGATCCTGCGCCCGTCTTCGGCAAGGACGCAGGTGATCTGGTGAATGTCAACCTTGCGTCTCTTTTTCTCACGCCGCAAGGTGTTGATCTCGACCGCCACCGGGAGCGTTTCTTCCGAGACGACAATCGCATCGAAATCTGCATCGATTGCTGAACCGTAACGATCGTTTAACGGTTCGATCTCCCAGCGTGTCTGGTATCCTTTCTCCCGGATGAACGCTTCGAGCGCATTTTTCCGTGTGGCAAACGGGTGGATGGGATGGGACTTTTTACTCGCAAATTTATCGGACGTGAGCCCGATCACGACAGATCCTTTTTCACCGGCAAGCTCGAATGATCGTGCGAGGAGCTGCTTGTGCCCGTCGTGCAGGGGATCAAATGTACCCCCGACCATAACCTTCATACTCTCTGTACGTTAAGTTCCTATGGTATTATGGGTATTGATGGGAAGGTCACAGGTACTCCGCTTTTTGTCGCAGGGAACGCGACGGTTGTCGGCAATGTCTCGATCGGAAGTCAGGTCGGGATCTGGTTCGGCGCTGTCGTCCGTGGAGATAAGGACCGGATCGTGGTTGGCGACCGGTCGAACATCCAGGACAACTGTGTCGTGCATACAACAAAAGGGTTCCCGGTAGTGATCGGCAACGACGTGTCTGTAGGGCATGGTGCGATCCTGCATGGCTGTACTATCGGAAACTTCGTCATCGTTGGTATGGGGGCGGTTATCCTGAACGGGGCAAATATCGGGGAGGGCACCCTCATTGGGGCGGGAGCGGTGATCACCGAGGGCATGCAGGTACCGGCAAACTCTGTTGTTGTCGGTGTCCCGGGCAAGATCATCAAGCAGACGACCGATGCCCAGCGCGACCATATCCGGAATAATGCAACTTCCTATGTCACTCTTGCCGGGGAGTATGCCCATGAGTGATGTCGTTGTCATCGGTGCCGGTATCGCCGGCATACAGGCAGCACTCGATCTCGCGGGTCATGGAATCTTTGTTCACTTAATCGAGCGCGAGCCATCCATTGGTGGACACATGGCACAGCTCGATAAGACCTTTCCCACAAACGATTGCTCGATGTGCATCCTTTCCCCAAAAATGGTCGATGTCTCCCGGCATCCAAAGATAAAAATTTACACGCTCTCTGAAATTGAAAAGGTTGAAGGCGAAATCGGGCACTTCCGTGTCACCATAAAAAAACATCCGAAATATGTTGATGAGGATGCCTGCACAGGTTGCGGTGATTGTGTCCAGATCTGCCCGGTGGAAGTCTATAACCGGTTCGATGCCGGTATTGGCGTCAGGAAAGCCATATACACACCCCACGCACAGGCAGTCCCTGCAAAGGTGGTGAGGGATGCGGGGCACTGCATCGACTGCGGGCTCTGCTATGATGTCTGCGGACCGGATGCGATCCGAAGGGAGGACAAGGATGAGGAGATCACGATCGATGCGGGAAGTATCGTCATCACAACGGGTTACACCATCTTTGATCCCCGCCGCAAATCCCAGTTAGGATATCTCCTCCTTCCTGATGTCATCACAAGCCTCGAACTGGAGCGGATGATCAATGCAAGTGGACCGACCGGCGGCGAACTGCGACGCTTGAGCAATGGTGCCGGGCCAAAGAGCATCATTTTTATCCAGTGCGTGGGCTCGCGTGACATGTCCATCGATCGCCCCTACTGCTCCTGCGTCTGCTGTATGCAGGCGATAAAGAATGCGATACTGATCCGGGAGAAACACCCGGAAATTGAGGTCACCATCTGTTACATGGACCTCCGTACCTACGGGAAAGGCTACGAAGAGTATCTCGAACGGGCAAAGCGCCTTGGCGTGAAGTTCCTCCGGGGCATGCCCTCTGATGTACTTGCCGATAAAAAGGGATTGACCCTGCAGGTGGAGAACTCCGAGACCTCGGAAGTGCTGACCATCCATCCCGACCTTGTTGTCCTCTCGGTCGGCATCGGACCGGCTGACCAGACTGGACAGATGGCGGAACGCTTCGGTCTTCCTGTAGAAACAACCGGCTTTATCAGACCACTCAACGATGCCCTCGATACAGTAGGCACGCTAAAACCCGGTATCTACGTTGCCGGTACTGTCACCGCTCCACGGGATATTCCCGACAGCGTTGCATCGGGCGGCTCGGCAGCAATGCGGGCGTTCATCGACACTGCAAGGACGCGATCCGAGTGAAGAGCGGTGCCACGCTCTGGTGGGATGCCGGATTACCGGGTATCCGGTATATCGACCAGACGCTGCTTCCTGAGGAATATAAAATTGTGGATTGCCGCACGGTGCAGCGGCTCGCAACCGCCATCCGGCGACTGGAGATCCGGGGCGCACCGGCACTTGGGGTGGCGGGAGCATTCGGCGTGGCTCTTGCTGCATCAGCCTGCACAAATAAAGATCCTTCTGCATTCGTTGCATCCGTAAAGAAAGATGCCGAACTATTGCGGGCAACCCGCCCGACAGCGGTCAATCTTGGCTGGGGGATTGACCGTGTACTTGCCAGACTAACCGGATGCCGTGATACTGATACAGCACGGGCAGATTCGCTGTCAGAAGCCCAGACCATTGCGAAAGAAGATACGCTCTGCTGCCATGCGATCGGCGACCATGGTGCTGCCCTTCTCCCCTCCCGTTGTACCGTTCTTACGCATTGCAACGCTGGCGCACTCGCCTGCTCATCATGGGGTACCGCTCTTGGCGTGATCCGGTCAGCCGTAAACTTTGGAAAAGATGTCAGAGTGATCGCGTGTGAAACCCGCCCGCTCCTCCAAGGCGCCCGGCTTACTGCGTGGGAACTTGCCCATGATGGGATTGATGTGACCGTGATCACCGACTCTACCGCAGCGCACCTGATGCGCACAGGCACAATCGATGCCGTGATTGTTGGTGCAGACCGGATCACACGCGATGCGGTCTTCAACAAGATTGGCACGTACATGCACGCTGTCTGTGCCCGGTACCACGGCATCCCGTTCTATGTTGCCGCGCCGCTCTCCACGTTCGATGCCACACGCACCGAACAGGAAGTAACAATCGAAGAGCGCAACCGGGACGAACTCGCGGTGATGGGCAACAGTACGCTCATTCCTGATGGTGTGCCGGTAAAGAACTTCGCGTTCGATGCGACACCAATGGAACTTGTCACTGCCATCATCACAGAACGAGGCGTGTTCCGGCACCCGATTGATATTGAAGCACTCTTATCAACCGGTGTCACACAAACAACTATTGATCCCCATTCATCATGAGTATCGATCTCGCTTTCTGGAACAATCCCTACTGGGAGCCCCTGATGATTACAATCGGGGAGATCACCCTGATCATCATATTCGGCGCTATCATTGTCTCGCTCGTTCTCGTAATTATCTCGCTGTATTCCATCAAAAGAAAACGGCTCTACTTCCCGAAACTGATAAAATCCGGGCTTGTTTTTTTAGAGGGGTTGATGAAAGGGTTCTTCCGGCTTCTTGGTCTGGAAGACCGCGAGATGCTCTCGTTTTTCATCAAACTCCACAACTCCCTGAACACGAGTGAGTTTGAACGTATCCCGGTAGCAGAACGGGCAATCTTCTTACCCCAGTGCCTGCGTTCATCCAAGTGCCCTGCCCACCTTACGCCAGAGGGACTGAAATGCCAGGCGTGCGGGCAGTGTACTCTCGGTGAGGCACGACTGCTCCTGGAGAAAATGGGGTACAAGATCTTTATCGTGCCGGGATCTTCGTTCATCAAACGGATGACAAAAAAATATCACCCGACAGCGATTATTGGTGTCGGCTGTCTTACGGAAGTGAAGGAAGGGATTGATATGGCGGATAAGATGGGCCTTGTGGTGATGGGTGTCGTTACCTTAAAGGAAGGTTGTGTCGAGACGCTCGTGAACTGGTCAGATATCTATGATGTCGCGACTATTGGTATAGACCCGGCATTAATTCCCGAGGACCTTCATCGTCTTGCCGGTTAATTTCCCGCTCTTGATTTTGCCGTGCACGATGATCGCGTCACTGGTCGTCACATCCCCGACATGCACACCCGGACGGATGATCACCTTCCCGTCTGTTTTGACCGAGAAGACAACGGCATGATCAAGCAGGGTGACATCTCCCGTGGCAACGAGAGGTCCCTTGATCCGTACCTGGCTTCCGATAATGGCGCTCTTGCAGATCACATCCAAAGCGACACTCGAACGAGCCCCGAGCTCAAGGTTGCCAGCGACAACGAGCCTGCCCCAGAAATGAGTCCGGGGAGGAACCACAAAGTTGCCGTCAATTTTAACATTGCCTTCAAAGTAGGAGCCTTTTGGTGCGAAGAACGCGTTGCCGTGAGAGATGATATTCGCCATGAATTCACCATGGTACGTGAGGTATGGTCAGGGGATAAAGTTGTTGCTTGGTGCTGCGAATTCCCGTGTATTCCGGTGGCATACAGGTATTATTTCGGATTTTGTGACAAGATGTTCATGAGTATCAAGCAGATGTGGGTAATATGGCGTCACAGAAATATTGCTGATAACGTAAAGATGACAAGCGAGGCAAACATGCCCAGTTTCAGGATTGTTGTCGAGCGGGAAGCCTTTACGCAGTCAGCAGTTTCACAACGGAGTGCGACAAGCACAGCGACAACGATGACGCAATCGACAACAAGGATACCGGCAAGGTACCATTGTCCCCACCAGAGGTACGGGACGATACTTGCAATGACTGCTGTGAGCGCGAAGAAAAATGCCAGCCGGACAGTTGATCGGATACCAATACGGATTGGCAGGGTAACTGCACCCCCGGCTTTGTCACCCTTGACATCCTCTGCATCTTTTAATAGTTCACGGGCGAGCATGGCAAAGAAGGTGATAACGGCAATCGGCAGCATGTGGGTGATGCCGTTCCAACCGGCAAGTGCTCCACCGAACAAAAAGATGCTGGCTGAAAGATACGAAACGGCGGCGTTGCCAAGGAACGGGGTGCTTTTCAGGCGCGCCGCGTAGGCGATGAGCAGAAGAGCATTGAAGATCGCAATGGCAAAGCAGAGCGGGTTTGTAAAAAAGCAGACGAGAATGCCGAGAAGGAACAGGACACCAGCAAACCGCCACGCGCCGAGCCGGCTGACTGCACCGGAGGGAATGGGACGTTCCGGTCGGTTGATTGCATCGATCTCTGCATCAAAATAATCGTTGATCACGTTTCCTGCAGCCGTCACAAGAAGAACGATAAGAAACAGGAGGAGGGCTTCCGGTACAATTTTTCCGGTGGCGATCAGGTAGGCAACGATTCCGGCAATGCCGGCAACGACCGAGTTTGCCGGACGGGTGATTGCAAAAAAACCGGAGAGACTCATTGGAGAACAGGTATCTGACCATTCTCATATTAACCTGTGCAAAAGGGAAACAATGGCAGATGACGGGCGAGGGGGGATTTGAACCCCCGGCATTCAGCTTAGGAGGCTGACGCTATGTCCGGGCTAAGCCACTCGCCCTGCTCATACCAATTGCAGGGGAATATGTATAAGTTTTGTGCGCTCCCATCAATTTCCTCAATGGATCTGATCACGGCAACGGAGGGAACGACTACATTTCTCGTCCCGGTACAGGAAAAAGATACACAGTTCCCGCCCGGAACAGCTGCCATTTTCTTCAACCGTCGGATGGAACTGAACCGGGATGCCACCATCCTCCTCCTGTCTGTGCTCAAACCCTCAGACTATCTTGATGCGATGGGAGCAACCGGTGTCCGTGGGCTCCGTGTGGCTCACGAGTGCGGCATTCCCGTAACCATCAATGACCGTGACGAAACAACAATACCTGTCATCGAAAAGAATGTGGCAGATGCCGGGCTGAACATCGAAATCACCCACCGGGACGCCAGCGCCCTTTTGTCCGAACGGTCGTTTGATGCGGTCGATATCGATCCATTTGGTACACCGGCACCGTTTATAGATGCCGGTGTAAGAGGAACCCGGCGATTTCTCTTTGTGACAGCCACCGATACGGCGCCGCTTTGCGGGGCGCACCTGAAGGCGGGGATTCGCCGGTATTTTGCGCTGCCGAAGAACACCGAGTACCACAGCGAAGTGGGGCTGCGTATCCTTCTTGGCTCGGTTGTCCGTGAAACCGTAAAATATGACCGGGGTATCGAGCCGCTCTTCTGCTTTGCCCGCGAACATTTTGCCCGGCTCCAGCTGAGGATCACCCGTGGGGCTGCTGCGGCTGATGAGACTTTAACGCACATCGGGTTTGTGATGCAGTGCCCCACATGCCCGTACCGTAAAGAAGAGCAGGGCATGGTACCGGAGCGTGGCACCTGCCCGGAGTGCGGGGAACGGCTCGACCCGATTGGACCTCTCTGGCTTGGCAGTCTCGTGCAGGGGGAAACTCTTGACCAGATGCTGGCGCAGCTGGACGCGATGGAACTCGGCACAAAAAAGGTACTGGGAAAATTGATTTTAGTCTGCCGCGACGAACTACCGAGAGCGAGCTTCTACGATTATCACCACATGGCAAAGAAGCTGAACATCTCCCCTCCGCCAATCGATGCAATCATTGAGCGGTTGCGTTGTGCCGGCTTTTCTGCAAGCCGCACACACTTTACCGGCACCGGGATAAAGACCGACGCGCCGCTTAAAGAAATCTACGAATCGTTTAGTGCTCAACGATGATGGTGAGCAGATCGCCATCGATCATTTTGTGCGGCAGTCCCACCCGTTGCCCCGGGTGCTTCACGGATCTTCCCCAGACACGGGCGTAGCGGAACCGGTACACGAAGTCCCGGTGGAGTTTTGTACAGACCGTCTCAACCGTACTCCCGTTCCGGATGATAAGTGGTTCTTCCAGATCCGCATCACCACTCTGGGGTTTTAGGTAGATGCGGATGAACCCGAGACAGTCATAGATGGCATCCTTAAGCTCCTCCATGTGGAAACCGGATTGCGCGGAGATCATGAGCGGCGGGTTCGCAAACCGGCTCGTGATGTCTTGCTCGATCTCAAGGTACGTCTCCTTGTCCACGAGATCCACCTTGTTCACCGCGATAAAAGCAGGGACATACACCCGGTTGCCCTGCACCGCATCGATGAGATCGTCCTGTGTGGCGCCACCCCTTACCAAAACGTCGGCGTTCATCATCTTGCTCTCGGAGAGGATCGACCGGACTTCTTCGATATCGAGGTTGAGCATCCCGACAGCATGGAGACGCACTCCCCCATGTGAAGATTTCTTGATGGTGATGTCCGGTTTCGGGACATTGATCCGGATACCGGCATCGTGGAGTTCTTTGATCAGCACATCCACATGCCGCTCGTTGAAGACATCAACAAGGATAATGATGATATCAGCGCTCCGTGTGACGGCGATCACTTCCTTGCCGCGCCCTTTTCCCATGGCAGCGCCGGCGATCAGCCCGGGCATATCGAGGATCTGTATCTTTGCTCCCTTGTGTTCCAGCGCGCCGGGCACCACCGTCAGCGTTGTGAACTCGTATGCTGCCACTGCACTCTCGGTGCCGGTGAGTTTGTTTAAAAGTGTACTTTTACCGGTTGACGGAAACCCGACAAGGACTGCCGTGGCATCCCCGGACTTCTTTACCGAGTAGCCTTCACCGGTCCCGCTGGATTTCATCGCGCGGCTGACCGCTTCATCCCGCAGGCGTGCGATCTTTGCTTTTATGCGCCCGATGTGCTTGGAAGTAGCCTTGTTGTACGGAGTCTTCGAGAGTTCCGCTTCCAATTCCTGGATCTGTTCCTCAAGACTACTCATTTCCTATACTATTCGACGCATGTTCGGGATATAGTTGTTTATGGCGTAACATCCCGAAAGATTTCTTCCGTTCCGGGGGTCTGTTGATGCCATATCCGGCAGGGTGATGGACGGGAGTTGGAGGGTCTGCCGGATAATTTTCATATCGCAATGATTATAGAGCCCGATGAGTATCTGTAATGTGAGACATTGCTACTGACAGAAATTGTCTATTGATAGAATTCCATATTTTTTAGTCTGGAGGCTCCCTGTGAACGAACAACCACCGGATGACGCTGCACACCCTCGCTGCCCGAACTGTGATAATATCCTGTTGCCCGACAGCCGGTTCTGCGAGAACTGTGGCGCAAAGATCGAGCCGCGCCCGATCTGCCGGAGATGCGGCGCTCCTCTTCTGCCAGATGCAAAGTTTTGCGAGAACTGCGGGGTACCTGTTGAAACAATTGTAGTATCCCGTAAATCAACGACAATTCCTGCTGCTCCGGAGCGGATTCTTACAAAGCCTCCGATGCCTGCGATAACGCCCAAGCCTGAATCACCGGTGGTAAAAAAAGCCACAACTCCTCCCATACCCGCGCCTGTTGCACCGGCACGCGAAGAGACGCTCCCCAAAAAAATTCCGACAATACCCCGTTCAGTCCCGGAGCCGGATGAACAAGCCGATGAACCTGCGCCCGCAAAAATTCGGACATTGCCCCGGTTAACGCTGGAGCCGGATGATGGTCCGGTGGATATCTTGTCTCCAGTACCAAAGGCTTCCCCATCAAAAATGCCGACCATCATCGGCGGTGTAGTGGGGGTTGTTGTTCTTCTGGTTATCATCCTTGTTGTTGTTATGCCTATCTTTTCCAGTCCATCCGGTACGGCATCTGCCATCTCAAATCCCGTAGTGACGGGGACCCCGGTAAAAACAACTACCACTGCCATCCCGACAGCAACGCCCCGGGTGACAACAGTTCCGACCCCCAAAATCACGCAGACGATAAATTCCCTTATTCCCGGACCGACACAGGCGCTTCCTGCGGACCAGGTGCTCATCTTCCAGACTGACAAAGACGCTGTCTCTGGTGCAGTGACTGTTACTGTAACCGGTCCTTCGCGAAATGTAGTGAGTGATATCGAGGTGCTCCTGACACGCTCGGATGGTCGCCAGCAGACCGGTCATATCATACCCGGACAGAAGGTTGATGAGATCACCCTCCCGGGCACCCGAGCGACTGATCGTGTTGAGGTAACGGTCCGGTTCTATTCCGGTGAGACATACAAGGTTATCGACAAACTTTTAGAGTTCCAAAGGCGCGGTTGAGAGAGGGAAATATTTTTCCCGAAGTCACGCATCCACACCCTTCATCCGCCACATCCCTTTTGGCACAATGATCTCGAACCGTGCGCCGTTGCCGGGTACACCGTTCTCGATGATTGTAATGCCGGTGATCGAGAGGATCTCACGGGAGAGGAACAACCCGAGCCCGGTGTTCTTCCCGAAGCCACGGGTGAAAAGGTGCTTTTTGTCTTCCGCTGAAATTCCCCCGCCATCATCCCCGCAGATGATCGTGAGGCTTGCATCTGATTTCTGCGATGAGATCCGGATCGTCTTCATCCGGTCCCCCCCATAACGGAGTGCATTATCAATTAGGTTGTAAAACACCTTTTCAAACAGCGGGTCGGCAAAAATTTCAAGATCGGTTCGGTCAATGTCGACATGAACATCCCGCATCGGCAGCTCCGCAACCGCTTTTTTAATACTCGTATTCACGTTCTGCCATGCGGGATCTGCAGCACCCAGGTTCTGGTAATCGCGGGTGAACGTGATCTGCGCCTCGATAGTATTTGCGGCTTGCTCTTCTTTTTTGATGAATTTTAAGATTGTATCCTGTTTGTCAATCATATCATACGATAGCTCAAGATACCCCTTGAGCGCCGTCAGTTGGTTGATGATGTCGTGCCGGGTGATACTGGAGAGGAGATTTAATTTCTTGTTTGCCTCCCGCAGCGCTTCCTCCGCACGCTTGCGGTCGGTGATATCGTGGAAGATCCCGCGTATCGATACTACTGCTCCATCCTTTAGTTCAGGAGAACAGTTCCCCTCGACGGATATCGTCTCCTTGTTCTTTGTTAAAAACTGCGCTTCGATATTGGAGGCTCCGGCACCACTGAGCAGTTCACGCAACACCAAAGAACAGTGGGCAACAGAATCCGGATGGAATATGTCAAAGACTGACAGTGTCCTAACCTCATCATCTGCATAGCCGAGCGTTTTTTTCCATGCAGGGTTGATGTGAAGAAACGATCCGTCGGGACGTATTATCTGGATCATGTCCAGCGCACTGTCAAAAAGGCTCCTGAACCGCTCTTCGCTCTCTTTGAATGCTTCCTCCACTCGTTTGACTTCGTTTGCTTTTTTGATCTTATGCGAGAGTTCGGCGAACTGTGACTTTGAGTCGCCGCCTTTCTGGAGGTAGAAGTCAGCCCCCGCATTGAGCGCCTCAATCACCACTTCTTCACGCCCCTTCCCAGTGAAGATGATGAACGGTGTTGTATTGCCCCCGTCTTTGAGATGCTTTAAAAACTCGATACCATCCATCTCCGGCATCTGGTAGTCAGAGACGATAGTGTCAAATCTTTCATGCCCAAGTATCCGGATCGCTTCGGGTGCGCTTGCTGCTATCGTGACGGTGAAATCTCCTGACCGCTCCAGGAACAGCTTACAGAGATCAAGGATGGTTGATTCATCATCGACATAGAGGACACGGATATTCTCCGCTATCATTTGCTCACTCCCTTCATCCGCCACATACCCTTCGGCACGGTGATTTCAAACCGTGCGCCTTTGCCCGGATTACCGTTCTCTGTAATAGTAATGCCGGTGATCGCGAGAATTTCCCGTGAGAGGAACAAACCGAGCCCGGTATTCTTCCCGAAGCCCCGGGTGAAGAGACGCTTTTTGTCCTCTGCTGAGATCCCCACACCGTCATCCTCGCAGACAATCAGGAGTCCCGTGGCGGACTCCTGCGAAGAGACACGGATTGTCTTCATCTCCGCACCCCCGTAACGGAGGCGTTGTCGATCAGGTTGTAGAACACCTTCTCGAAGAGCCGGTCAGCGAAGATTGCCGGATTTTTGGGATCGACCTCGACACGGATGTCCCGCATCGGCAGCCCGGAAAGAGCCTTGTCGATGCTGGCGTTCACGCTCTGCCATTCGGGTGCGGCGACACCCAGATTCTGGTAATCCCGCGTGAACGTGATCTGCGCCTCGATGGCATTAGCCGCCTGCTCTTCTTTTTGGAGGTACCCGGAGAGTATCGTGGGATTGTCGATCACCTCATGAGAGAGATAGAGGTAGCCTTTCAACGCCATCAGCTGGTTGAGGATGTCGTGCCGGGTGATGCTGGAGAGCAGGTTCAGTTGCTTGTATGCCTGCCGCAGCGCTTCCTCCGCCCGTTTGTGCTCGGTGGTGTCCAGACCAATTGCGACGTACCATTCAACTGCACCTTCATCATTCATCATTCCACGGGTGTTCCACGAGATTGTGCGGGTACTGCCATTCTTTGTCCGTACCTCAGACTCGAAGTTCTCAAGGTAATTCTTCTCGGTAATGATGCGGGTAATGGTGCCGGTAATCTTCCTGCGATAATCCTTGTCAGGATACAGAGCCTTCCAGATACCCGTCTGCCCCAGTACCTCGTCTGCATGGTAACCGCTCATCGTTTCAGCGGCACAGTTCCAGATAAGAATTTTACCCTTTGCATCAAGGATGGTCAGCCAGACGTTTGCATTGTCGATGATGCTTTTCTGGTATTCCTGTGCAATGCGGCAATCCTCTTTCTTTTTTTCCAGCCTTTCTGAAAGTTCGGCAACGACCACGCCGATCAGGATGAACGTGCCAGTACGGAGCACCGCAGCCCCACTCTCAATTATTGAAGGATACAAAAAGAACGCGGCGAGGGCAAGGTAGAACAGAGAGAGACCGGTTAAAACCGGGATACCGCGCCGGCGGTAAAAATAAGCGATGAGGATGATGGGCAGGTAGTAGAGATGCATAAAAACGGTGCTGATCCCGTGGGAGAAACAGTAGAGCGTGAGTGCTATAGCAGCAATCGTCACGCCCGCTATAAGGGGAAGCACAAAAGACGTGGGGATCAGGTCGCCGGATACAGATCGCATGGAGTATCGCTGTATCGATCATCAACTGATCAGTTGATGTAAGTTACGGTTTTTTTAGGGTAGCCTGCCTGACCCGGGAGTCCTCTCCCGGAGGTCCGCGTTTGTCGATAAGATCATTGATTTTGAGCCCGGTGAAAAGCCGGACGCGTCAAAGACAGGATACGTGGATTCGTGTTCCTGTCCGGGATCTGTTTACATACGCTTTGCGCTTGGTTCCGGAAGACGGGTGATGCGAGCGTATGCGGAATTGTTGGAGTTGATTGGACAACAAGAGAGAAAGTCACAAAAATTCCGGAAATATACCACACACAATGTGACACATGTGTAACTTTTTTGCGATATCCTTGTGCGCGAACGTGCCGCCATACCGCCCCGGCTTTGAGATGATTCCCTGTGCGTGGGTCTTTTCGACTCATTGTTTTGGCGTGAAAATGAAACTGTTGAGCCCGGTTTGTTTTCTAAACCCGTCGAATTCGATGGGATTAAAAGCCGGGTTGTTGAGCTGCTTCCAGATGTCGGGGAATTCGATATCACCCGCATGGAGGAGGGCATCGGGTTTTCCCGGATGATCGCATCGATTGCCAACAGGAAATTATCATACACCTGCTTCGCGCGCAGGTTCATGCCGCTCTCCAAGTCGGGGCGTTCCGTGAGCGGGTGTCCGGCATGATCGGCTCGGTCTGTGCCGGGGAGTTTGTGGCGAAGCCGTCGTTCATGGGGTGCAGCGGGGGGATTACCGGGATTTGTGCGAGACGGCGGTGAAGGGGGAATAAGTTCTC
>JAPKXU010000223.1 GCA_026394655.1 Methanoregula sp.
CATGGGCATTGCCGGGCCATTTGTTGCCTACGGAATATACCGATGCGGAAAAGCGGTACGGCTGAACACCTTTGTCACCATCTTTATCGCTTCGGCGATGGCAGACCTTGTCACGTACCTCGTCACCTCGTTGCAACTTGCGCTTGCATTCCCTGCCCAGAGTGGCGGTATCACCGGCGCCTTTGTCGGGTTTGCGGTGATCTTTGCGGTGACACAAATACCGCTTGCGATTATCGAAGGAGTCATTATTGCGCTCACGTTCAAGTATATCATCCAGTCGCGCCCGGACATCCTTGTACGTCTTAATGTGCTGTCAGAAGAACAGGTCAAAAAGATCAGTGAGACGTTCGAATGAAAAAATACATGCTGGAGATCATTACCGGCATTGTGATCATTTGTTTTATCGGCGTTTTCCTTATCCAGAACGTACACCTGTCGTCAGCAACCCAAACCGGGGAGAGCCCATGGGGCGGGACTGATGACAAAGCCGCACAGGCAATCCGGGCTACGGGATACGAACCATGGATCAGACCCTTGTGGGAGCCCCCGGCGGGAGAGATGACTACCCTGTTCTTCTCGCTGCAGGCAGCAATCGGGGCGCTCGTCATCGGTTATTTCTTCGGTTATTACCGTGGCAGACGGGAGCGGGACTGATACCGGCAGGGGGTGATTGTGAGTGGAGCAAATCCTTGATGTTTATGCCCAGACGAATGCACTGCGGGATGTGGATACCCGGCTCAAACTTGTAATCGGAGTCTCGGCTATCATCATTGGCGTGGCATCCCAGAGCCCGGCTGCGCCACTCTTCATCGCGTTGAGCATGGTAGTGATCACTGTTGCCCTCGCAAAGATTCCGGCCCGGCTGTATGCATCACTCATTGCAATCCCGATTTCATTCTCGGTCTTCAGCGGAATTATCATCCTCCTGATGAGCGGAGGGGGCGAACCCATCATCACGTTCTCTTTGTTGGGCTTTTCAATAAGTATCACCACATCGTCGGCAAACCTTACCCTGCTTGTGGTCATGCGGACGTTCAGCGGCATGTGCTCACTGTACTTCATTGCCCTGACTACGCCCATCACTGAGATCTTCTCTGTCATGAACACTCTCCGGCTTCCCCGGGGTTTGATCGATCTATCCATGCTGATCTATCACTTCATCTTTGTCCTCATCGGAGAGACTATTTCGATTCACACCGCACAGGTACTGAGGCATGGCTACGACTCCTTCAAAAACTCGGTGCAGTCGTTCGCGATGCTTGGGGCGATGGTTTTTATCCGCGCATGGCAGCAGGGTGAAGAACTGGTCATCGCAATGGACGCCCGTTGTTACGATGGCAAACTGGAGCTTGCAGGTGAGAGCCGGAAGCCGGGACGGATTGCTGTAAGCGCGACAATCGTCTACCTTGCCGGATGTGCATGGCTCGCATGGTTCACGGCGACGATGAAAATATTTTAGAGGAATACTATGTGCCCGGTTCTTGAATTCAAAAATATTCACTATGCGTACCCGAACAGCCAGGCGTCTTTGAATGGTGTGAACTTTTCAATCAAAAAGGGCACAAAGGTGGCAATTGTCGGTCCGAACGGCGCCGGGAAGACCACGCTTCTCCTCATGTGCAACGGGATCCTGCACCCGAATGAAGGCACTGTGGTGTTCAACGGTGAGCCGATCCGGTATGACCGGGCAAGTCTCCGTGAAGTGAGAAAAAAGATTGGGCTTGTCTTCCAGAACTCTGACTCCCAGCTCTTTGCTCCTACGGTATACCAGGATGTGGCATTTGGTCCGGTGAACCTTGGCATGGATAAAACGGAGGTCAAGGCACTTGTTACACGGGGGCTCAACGCAGTCGGGCTTGCCGGTTATGAGAGACGTACCCCGCACCAGCTCAGCGGAGGGGAGAAAAAGAGAGCCGCCATTGCCGGCATCCTTGTCATGGAGCCGGAAGTCCTTATCTTTGACGAACCCACGAGTTCGCTCGATCCCACGGGCGCCGCAGACCTGATGGAACTATTGGACGAGTTGAATACCCAGGGGAAGACCATCATCATCTCCACCCACGATGTGGAGCTGGCGTACAACTGGGCGGATGATATCATCCTGATGAACCATGGCATGATCGTGCACCAGGGACTACCGGAAGCGGTTTTTACCGATCCGCAGTTGATCATGACTACGAGCCTCCGCACTCCGGAGATCATTGAGATCTATTCTGAACTTGTGGCGCGAAAGATGCTGGATGCGTCAGGAGCTCCGAAATCCATTCTTCACCTGGTCAATACCCTTGAACAGCGGTTCAACCGTTGCGAACATCCGGGTGATTACGGGTCTATCACGGTGTGCAACGTGGATGCGGTGCCGGGGGATATGATCCATGATTGGCTCGATCGGTTCCCGGTTCACCGTCGTGGTGCGATGGGCAGCCGGGCGAAGAGCCTTGCAGAGCGGGAAAAGATCGTGCTAGACTTCACGTATGGGGTGATCGATAAATGCATCTTACGGGCACTTATCGGGGAATCCTCGCTCATCCTGACGAGTGTTGGCATGGTCAAACGGGTGGAGCGGCGGGTGCTTGCCTTTGACGAAGAGAGCGGGATTAGAATACCGGTACACATGATGGAGGCGGGCAACCCATGATGATCCCGCGGATTGTCATCGCCGGTACGCACAGTGGCTGCGGGAAGACGACTATCGCAAGCGGCATCATGGGGGCGCTTACCGCACGGTATATGACCGTCCAGCCATTCAAAGTCGGTCCTGATTTTATCGATCCTTCCCATCATACCCACATCTGCGGCAGGCACTCCCGCAATCTCGATCCCTTCATGATGGGTGAGGATGGTGTTTTGGATAGCTTCACCCGTGCATGTGAAGGCGCTGACATCGCCGTTATTGAAGGCGTGATGGGGATGTTTGATGGCGTGGATGGTTCAGATCTCTCAAGCACTGCCCATGTCGCCAGACTCCTGCAGGCACCGGTGATCCTCGTTGTCGATGCACAGGGGATGTCGCGGAGTGTCCATGCGCTCATCAAGGGTTTTTTGGAATTTGATCCCACGATCACGATTGCCGGCGTGATCGTGAACAAGAGGGGGAGTGACCGGCACCAGCGTATGATCGAATCCGGGCTCGCCGTCCCGTCGTTCGGGTGGATTCCAAAGCGTGAGGACATTAAAGTGAAAAGCCGGCACCTCGGTCTTTTAATGGCGCATGAGTCTGGCTCAATGACAGGTACCGGAAAGGTGATTGAGGAGTATTGTGATCTGGAGGCAATTGTCAGAGTAGCGAGCTTGGCGTCAGATTTACGCGCCCCCTCCGTACATACCCCCCACGTATCTGTTCGTGCAACGATCGGTGTGGCAATGGATCCTGCTTTCTGCTTCTACTACCAGGATAATCTTGACCGTCTCCGCGATTGCGGTGCGAACCTGGTCTTTTTCAGCCCGATTGCCGACCGGTTACCGGTAGTTGATGCAGTATATCTTGGAGGGGGATACCCGGAACTCCACCTCCCGGAACTTGAGTCTTCAATCTGCACGAAAGAATTGAAGGATGCCGTTGACCAAGGTATGCCGGTATATGCGGAGTGCGGCGGGCTCATCTATCTTTCACGGGAGATCTTCGCAGAAAAGACTTACCGGATGTGCGGCATCCTTCCTGCGCAGTCAGACATGACCACAAAAATTCAGGCACTTGGTTATGTACGGGGCGAGAGTGCTGGCAATGGCTCGTTTCTCTTGCCAGCCGGACAAATTAGAGGTCATGAATTCCATTACTCGCGGACGAACCCGGACAGAGATGCACGGTATGCGTTCAGCTTATCGCGTGGCAAAGGGATCTACGATGGCAACGATGGTCTTATTTCGGCAAATGCGATTGGCAGCTATACGCACGTATATTTTTCACAAAAATTTGCTGATCTGTTCATTGATGCTGCGGCAAATTTCCGGAAGTAACATTTCCGGGACGTTCTTTTTGGAATTGGAAAAAGAGCACGCTATCCATCACATTCATGCATCATGGGATATAATCATCTGTGACGATGATTATGCGGAGTGATGAGGTAAAATCAGGGTACCAGCGTGCCCCCAACCGGGCATTGCTGAGATCGTTGGGCGTTACCGATCGTGAGATGGCGCTCCCGTTTATCGGGATAGCCAATGCCTGGAATACGGTTGTGCCCGGGCACACGCACCTCCGGCAACTTGCGGAGAAAGTGCGGGAAGGCATCGCGGCAGCCGGTGGGGTGCCGTTCGAGTTCGGCGTGATTGGTATCTGCGATGGGATTGCGATGGGGCATGAAGGGATGCGGTACTCCCTTCCGTCGCGGGAGAATATCGCAGACTCGATCGAACTGATGGCTGAAGCGCACCGGTTCGACGGGCTGGTCTGCATCGGGACGTGTGACAAGATTGTTCCGGGGATGCTGATGGCAGCTGCACGGTGTAACATCCCTACGGTTATCGTGACCGGCGGTCCGATGCTCTCCGGGTACCAGGAAGGAAAGGAACTCTCGCTCATCGATATCTTTGAGGGCGTGGGAAAAGTTGCCGCAGGAGCGATGAGCGAGGCAGCGCTTGGTGAACTGGAGTGTTCTGCGATGCCGGGATGCGGGAGCTGCCAGGGGCTCTATACGGCGAACACGATGGCATGCATGACCGAGGCGATGGGGATGTCTCTTTCCGGGTGTGCGGCAATCCCTGCCGTGGATGCAGCGAAATTGCGTATCGCGCGGGAGAGCGGCGAAGCGATCCTTCGTCTTGTTAAAAATGGTGTGAGACCCCGTGACATCATCACAAAAGAGAGCCTCAAAAATGCTATCCGCGTGGATATGGCACTCGGGGGATCAACGAACACGGTTCTTCACCTGATGGCGATTGCCACAGAAGCGGAGATCCCGCTCTCGCTCGAGGACTTTAACAAACTCGCGGATATCATCCCGCACATCTGCCATATGCAGCCCGCTGGGCAGCACTCGATGCAGACGCTGTACCGTGCCGGGGGTATCCCGGCAGTCTTAAAGCAACTTGCCTCGTATCTTGACGATTGTCCCACCGTATCCGGCAAAAGCACAAAAGAGATCTCCCGTGATGCGGTTGTGAAAAACCCGTCGGTTATTAAGAGTGTAGATCACCCTGAGAGTCCTGCGGGGGGGCTCAAGATCCTGTTCGGGTCTCTTGCCCCGGATGGGGCAGTGGTGAAATGTGCCGCAGTGCCACAGGAGATATGGAGACATGCAGGACCCGCCCGCGTCTTTGATGGGGAGCAGCCAGCAATGAGAGCGATCCTCGCACGGGAGATCCAGGAGGGGGATGTGGTCGTGATCCGGAATGAGGGTCCACGCGGCGCTCCGGGGATGCCGGAGATGCTTTCACCCACGTCTGCCCTGATGGGGTTCGGGTACAAAAAAGTGGTGTTGATCACGGATGGACGTTTCTCCGGAGGGACGCGCGGACCCTGCATTGGACATGTCGCACCGGAAGCCGTCGTAGGTGGTCCGATTGCGTTCGTGCAGGAGAACGACCGTATCGAGATCGACCTGTACGCGAAAACGATTGATCTCAAAGTGGAACAAAAGACCTTAGAAGCACGAAAGAAGAATTGGAAACCGGTAAAAAAGGCACTCACTGGTGTGCTTGCCCGGTATGCAAAGACGGTGGAGCAGGCGAACTTTGGCGCCGTGCAGCGATAGTGTGCAGTGATGTGAGGCGATCCAATATCCTAATTTCACGAATTTCACCACTGCTGTCAACAGTTGAACGATCCAGAGAAAAGTGAAAAATTGGTAATAGAATTTACACTCGCGAGGCGAGTGCGCCCGTGATCATATCTGCCACACCGGGCGGGAGATTCAGGCTGCCAAGCAGCTGTGGCAGAATACCTGCAATTACTTTTTGACCTTCGGATGTTGAAGCGAAATTTTTCAACAGGGCTACCCCGTCAGGAGAACTCAAAAATTTCTTTACTATTTCCTGTCCTTCGGGGGTGGAAATATAACTGGCAACTGCGCCTCCCATTCTCCCAATATTTCCAAAATTCATCATTTTTCTATCCTCGATTTTGAGTTTTTACATTAGTCTTTGAAACGATTAAACCTGATGGACAGGTAAATTCCCTGCCGGTGTGTGACTTGTGGGTTTAAGGCTCCCGATTTTTTGGAGAACATTCCGCCAAATGACAGAGTAGATCCCCAGAATAACCGGTTTGCCTAAAAAAGTGGTCAATCAGGGCTGTAATATCAGCCCATCGGATCCTCGTTGGCGTTACAGCTTCTTGAGGGACTGCACGAGTTTCCCAACGGTCTCCTGCGCGTCACCATAAAGCATCCGCGTGTTGTCCCGGTAGAACAGGTCATTCTCTATTCCCGCAAAGCCTTTTCCCTGACCGCGCTTGAGGACGATGACGTTCTTTGCCTGTTCGACATCGAGGATTGGCATGCCGAAGAGCGGGCTGCCCTGGCGATGCGCTGCTGGGTTGACGGTATCGTTGGCACCGATTACGAGGACGACATCCGTGCTCGAGAACTCCGGGTTTACCTCGTCCCGGTCGAAGAGTTTGTCATAATTAACTCCTGCTTCAGCAAGCAGGACATTCATGTGCCCGGGCATTCGCCCGGCGACCGGGTGGATCGCGAATTTCACCTGAATATCCTTGCTTTCGAGTAGATCGGTCAGTTCCTTGACCTTCTGCTGGGCTTGGGCGACCGCCATGCCGTAGCCAGGGGCAACGATTACTTTGTTCGCGTAAGCAAGCAGGATCGCCACGTCGTCAGCACCGATCGACTTCATGCTACCCTGGATCTGCATCTCTTTCTCATCCGTCGCGCCGAATGCACCGAAAAAGACGTTCGAGATGGAGCGGTTCATTGCCTGCGCCATATTGAGCGTGAGCAGCGAACCCGCTGCACCGACAATGATACCCGCAATGACCATTGCATAGTTGGGAGTCGCGAACGAAAACCCGTCGAGTGCGACAGCGAGCCCGGTGAAAGCGTTGTACATCGAGATCACGACGGGCATGTCTGCCCCGCCGATCGGGAGCGTCATGAGGAGTCCGAACCCGAGCGAGAGGATGAAGAACAATGGGAGGTACATGGCGACCGTGAGCGGAACCCATGTCGGCTGCAGTACTACGAGGACTCCGGAAACAATAGCGAGAGCCAGAACCGCCATGTTGACGATCTGCTGACCCGGAAAGGTGATTGGTCGCGGGCGCATCCAACCCTGGAGTTTCAGGAACGCGATTAGGCTCCCCGCGAACGAAACGGCTCCGATAAGACCGCCGATGACAGCGAGGGAGCTGGTGGTGACGTTTGTTGTGCCGAGGAGTGCGACTGCCGAGATCCCAGCCGCCGCGCCACCTCCCATTCCGTTATAGAGCGCAATCATCTGGGGCATATCGGTCATTGCGACGCGCTTTGCCGCGATGTAGCCAAAGCCCCCGCCGATGACGATCGCGATCGCCATCAGGGCGAAGTTGGTGAGGTTAGGAGTAAGGAACGTGACGAGCGTTGCGATCAGCATCGCGCCGCCAGCCCAGACAATCCCGCTTCTCGCAGTGAGTGGGTGACTCATCCGCTGGAGACCGACGATGAAAAAGAAGATCGTCGCGATATAGATGGGGTCGATCGCCCAGGTAAGGTCGATCATCTCATGCCCCCCTGCCGGGCTTCTTCCCGCTGCGGTCGAACATCTGGAGGATCCGTTCCGTGACTACGTAGCCACCGGTAACGTTCGCAGCGCCGAGTATGACCGCGACAAAGCCGATTGCCTGCTCAAATGGGGTCGTCGCGAGACCGAGCGCGACCATCGCGCCGACAAGCACGATCCCGTGGATGAAGTTCGAGCCGCTCATCAGCGGCGTATGGAGGATAACCGGAACCCTGCTGATGACGACATAGCCAGTGAACGCGGCGAGCATCACGATGTATACCGCGGTCCAGAGCATTGTAACGTCGGTCATGGTTTCCCTCCGCTTAAGAGTTCGCGTGTCGGTCCGTGGCGTACCTCACCGGCGTGGACTAAAAGGCTCGCGACCAGGATCTCGTCTGTGAACCCCTTGACGAGCGCCCCATCCTTGTCGACAAGGAGTGCCAGGAACGACTGGAGATTCTTCGCGTACATCTGGCTCGAGTGGAACGGCACCCGGGCCGGGAGGTTCTGCGGACCGATGATCGTAACTCCATGTTCGTGGATTGTCTTACCGGACTGGGTCATCTCGCAGTTGCCTCCGGATTCAGCGGCAAGATCAACAATGACAGCACCCGGTCGCATTGTCGCGACGGTCTCCTTGGTGACGAGAAGTGGAGCCCTCCGACCGGGGATGGCAGCCGTCGTGATTACGACATCAGCCCGTGCAACTGCGGCGGAAACCATCTGCTGCTCTTTCACCTTCTCCTCGGGCGTGAGCTCGCGGGCGTAGCCTCCCTGACCTTCAGCATTGATCTCGAGCTCGAGGAACTTGGCGCCGAGGCTCCTGACCTGCTCTCCGGCAGCGCGCCGGACGTCATAAGCATCGACAATGGCGCCGAGTCGCTTAGCCGTAGCGATCGCCATGAGACCAGCGACTCCGGCTCCAAGGATAAGCACCGTTGCCGGTCGTATCGTGCCCGCGGCGGTTGTCAGCATAGGGAAGAACTTCGGGCAGTTGTTGGCTCCGAGGATGACTGCCGTGTACCCGGCAGCCGTTGCCTGGGAACTGAGCGCATCCATACTCTGGGCGCGGGTGATCCTCGGGACGAGTTCGAGGGCAAAGGCAGTGATCTTACGGTCGCGCATCCGGGCGATAGCTTCGAGGTTGTTTGTCGCGTTCATAAACCCGATGATAATCGTACCCTCAGCGAGCTGATCGACTTCGGCAACGGTCGGGGGCTGGACCCGCAGAACAATGCGGGCACCTTCGAGGAGCTCAGTTCGGCTGGATATGATCTTCGCACCAGCAGCCGTGAAGAGATTGTCAGGATAGTACGCGCCCGTTCCCGCGTCGTGCTCGATCCGGACCTCGTGACCCGACTTCGTGAGCTTCTGGACGACCTCAGGTACGGTTGCCACGCGCTGTTCTCCCGGAGCCAGTTCCTTTGGAACAGCGACCACGACCGGCGTGACTGTCGTGCCTACCGGTCCGCCCGGGATTACACCCTTTACCTCCTGTCCAATGCCGGGGGTGGTCATAATTTCCACCCGTCTTGTACGATTTTTTCGATACGCAACCTTTTCACTCCATTGATGATCTGCAATGTATCGTACACCTTAGCCGTCAAGCCTCTTTATTTTACGCACCCGCACTGCCACACCACGTTTTGACGCTTCCATCTCCCACGCTGGCATCGCCGCCCGCCCGGTTGCCTGAGTCCGTGCACCGACGACCAGCACTTCGTCCCCCTCACGGATCTCCGGATCGGCTTTCACTACACCGGGTGCAAGCACGTCCCCTTCTGGAATAAAATCGTCGATATAAACACGGTAGCCATCTGGGATGAGGTTCCAGCCATCGAAGGTAGGGCGTAGCATACCGGTGCCGGTGTCTATCGAGAAGAGCTGTGTCGCGCCTTTGCTGTAGAAGAGTTCCGGGAAGTGTCCGCGAGCGGTGATGCCCCGGGTATCCATATTTACCGCAAACTGCCACGATGCCATGCCATGCAGCCGGTCATCCTTGACCCGGCGTTCTCCTGACAGAGCCTCGTTTAAGTGGGCAAGTGCTGCGTCGCTTGCCGGATGCTCCCTGCAGGAGTACTCGAGCGGGATCCCGCATTCCTGCGCTGCCAGTTCTGCGACTTTTAATGCCCCGCCTTCAAGGTGGGCAATGACCCGTTCATAATGGTGCCGGGTAAAGTACCGGGAAAGAATACCGGAAATGACCGCACACTCTTCTGCGTCCCAGTAGCCGGTGACCGGGACGTCATAATGTCCTGCCGGGTAGCAGCATTCCAGCTCCCGGGGCACAAGCCCGAGCGGGGAGGTTACGATGAGCTCGTGTGCCCGCCCTGCGATCGCCAGCTGGAACCTGCGGTGGCTTTGCGACAGCGAATAGGGTTTTTTTGCAGAGCAGGGAAGGAGTACCGCAACTCCGGTTTTTGGCGGGTGGTACCGGGTGATCAGGCGCTCGGCAAACCTGCGCATCTCTACCCTCTGCATCGATTCCCCGGAGTTTGCCTGCAAAACCCCGCTCCGTGCTGTTGGTGCATACCGCTCGGTGAACGCATATTGCTGGTCAAGGTGCCTTATTATCGCCACATGGTTTGCATTCATCCGGCAACGGGATTCGACGAGTTCGCGCAACCGGGAGTCTCCAATGAACTGGCGGACAAGCGCCGTTTCGTGGAGGAGCGCCTGCCGGTTGTGGGTTTTGAGATCCTGGTTCCGGCACCCCTCACAGGTACAGATACCGCTCTTTAAGGCATCGTGTGGAAACTCCCCTTCAGGTGTGCAAAATATTCCCTGTGCAGATTTGAGGTCCACGGCAAGGAAGTCAAAGAGGTCAAAACCCGAATAACAGAGGATATGGACATTCGAGGGAAGCGCCGAACCGGGTGCATACCAGACTGTGTCAGGCGGTGTTTTCTCTTTTGTTGTCACAAGCCAGCTGGCATAGGAACGGGGATTAAAGAACGCCGTGTGCCAGTTCGGGACGATGACACAGTCGCCGCTCGTTACCGGGTTGTCCAGTGCCGGGTGGATGGTGAACGGTTGTTCCCCGGTATTTGTGCAGTATGTCCGGACAAATCCCGCAGCTGCAGACAGGGAAATATTGGTGCCGCCCCGCGTCTTCAATGCAGGGAAGAGCGATTCTGTGTCAACGGCAGCCGGAAGTTGTACCATCGATCCATCAACCGTAAGCATCCCGGAACGGGCAAGCCCGTCCCGTCGACGGATCTCCACACGGATCAATCGATCACCTCAATGGTATCGCCGCACACTTCTCGTATGATTCCTCTCCAGTCCCGTAAGCCGGCAACTGCGATCCTGCTCTCCGGGTGACCTGTGACGAGTGCCTGTATTCCCCGGCAGCCCTGCCGCACCATCGCTTCGTCCCAATCCGGGATCTCGCTCTGTCCAATGGGGAATGTCTCGGAAAGTTCCTGTGGATAGGGACCGAACGGGGGTTTGAAGAGGAGCACGTCATCGTAGCCCTCCCGCACTCCGCCATCACACGCCACAAGGACATCAGTCCCGAGGCGCAACCGGGTGAGTGAACGCTGGTACCGGAGGATCTCGGTACGTGCACAACTCTCATTGCCCCGGTAAAAGAACCGTCGTTTTGAGACACGGTCATGCGATTCCAGCGTTTCGGTGTGGTTCAATAGTTCACGGTACCCTGCCAGTAATTGCGGGTGGTTTCTGCACCGTTCATCGACAAGTTCCCAGAGCGTTCCGTCAATGATCGCCTGACGGATGCGGGCAATCTCCGCAAGCGTGACAGCAAGGTTGTGAAGTGCGAGGAGGCGGATGCGATCTTTTGCGGTGCGGATCTCTTCTGCGGTATGAGTCCGGCAGACCACACAGGCACAGGGAAGCTCGATGAGCTCGTCAATTTTGAAACTGCCATGCGTGGTGAGATACCTGCCCTCTTTTGCGTAGAGTGCATAGGCAGCAGAGTCAAAGAGATCGCAGCCCATTGCAGCGGCAAGCGCGAACATAGATGGGTGCCCGGCGCCAAAGAGGTGGACGCAGGCAGATGACGGGATTGTGCGTTTTGCAGCAAGGACAACCTGCACCAGATCCTTATACCGGTATGATTCCATGAGCGGGACAACAGCCCCAATGGGACAGAACGAGAAGTTCAGGTTACCGACCTCTCTTCCCGCTTGTTCCCGGAGATCCGTATAGATGCCGCCCTGCACCGGTCCAGCAATTGGTGCATCGGCACCGAACACTTCTTTTGCCTCTCTCAAACGTTCCATGGTAATGGCGAGTTCCTGTGCTGCGGTAGTGTGATCAGCCATCGGTGATGTGGGGATATCGAGAGGTACCCAGATATCACTGCCGATATCCCGCTGGAACGTGAGGGTCTCGATATTTGTGATCGTAACATCGCCGTACACGGATAACTGGAATGACCCGGAGTCGGTCATGATGACGCCGTCGAAATCGAGCACGGAATGGAGCCCTTTTTTTAGTACCTGATCGCGGTACTCGCTGCTCTGCGAGAAGATGTAGGCGTTTGTGATCAGTGCTTCAACACCCATCTGCTGCATCTCTTTCGGGCTGACCAGCTGGAGGTGCGGATTGATAACCGGGAGGAGCGCCGGTGTCCTGATGATCTTTTTTCCGGCGACAAGCCTTCCATTACGGCTTGCTATATCACTATATAGACTTTCAAACGCGATCGCCATGCAGTACAGGGACTCCTGTGGTGATCTTTTATGCTGTATTTGGGGTTAAACGGTTCTCCCTTTCCCTTTCGGAGAATATCTGTCCTTCGAACGTGAGCACTTCGACATTTTTATTCGTCCAGCATTGGGTGGGCAGCCCGGCTTTCTCGCAGCTATGGTCAAGGAACGTCCGGCTGTCCCAGTTATAATCGGTTGCCACTTGAGGAAGCAAAAGCCCGCTCGTGCCCATGCCCCGCACGACCAGTCCATGCCGTCCCACCAGAACGTGCGCCGGTCGGTCTTCCGGTTCGCATTTCAACGGTTCCGGGACGGTCAGGACTGTGACCTCGACTTCGAGTGTGGCAACTTCATCTCTTCTTACTTGAGGAAATCGCGGGTCTTCGAGTGCTGCGGCGACAGCTGCATGCTCGATGGCTTCCCCCAGTGGCATAACCGGATAAGGAAACCCGATGCAGCCCCGTAGCAACCGGTTCTTTGTGAGGGTGACAAAGACGCCTCGTTTCTCCCCGAATACCGGGGTGAGGGGGAGTATTGTTTTTGGCTTTTTTACAATCGTATATTCGATGACGCCACGGGCGAGCCCGAGTGCCAGTGTTCCTTCCTCTGCGGTGAGTTTCTCCATTCTGTGCTGCACCTCGCTTGTGCCATTTTATGTCAGGTTCCTATAATTACCTGTCGAACCCCCAGCAGATCGCCCTCATGCATGCTCATGTGTATCTATTTTGTCGATCCTCATGAAGATCGACTCCTGACCCGGTCAGCGGCGCTGCACTTATCAACTGACTTCGCGTATAATATTGCGAGAGGGAGAGAGCGGCTGACGGTGGCGAAGAGCTGCTGAGGAAAGTCCCCCCACTCACCGGGCACGCAGCCATACACAAGTATGGGTGGCGAGAGTCACGGCAATGGCACAGAAACGACACGCCCTGTTCTTAGTGATGATGCGACCGAGCCTTTACGGCGAGAAGCGCAATTCGAGCGTGAGTAACTCGTTGAGCAAGAGGAACAGGATACGATGAAACGGCGAATCCCTGCGGGTGCAAGCCAGAACAGGGCAGATGGATCGCTCGGTATCCGCCCGGGTATGGCGCATAGCTGAATGCCGCTAAAACAGAAGGAGGCTTACTCCTCCCACTCATTTGTTTTGAGTATGTTTTTCATGTTTTTCGAGTGTGAACGCTTATTCGTTCATATGCGTTTTTATGTAAAATCACTTCATCTGAACGTGCTTTTTTGAACTGCCCACCTTCTCCACTGCAAAACGCAGGCTTAGGAATTACACAAAAAACCGGTGAATGTAAAAGAGAGTTGGAGATGATGAAAAATGTTTATCCCAGTTCATCCCACCGTGAACGCTTGCGGTAGATAATGACACCGACGATAACTAATACAACAACAATCACACCTACAACAATGATAATGACGCTGGAGCTAAAGATTTTTCCAACACCCGCTAATGGATTCCAGCTTGATTCAAGTTGTTTCTTGAAATCGAGTGCATCGTTATAGGACTCATTCCCCTTCGCAAATGCGTCCTGTGCCTTTATCCGTGCCTGCGCATAGTTCCCATTGGCAATGTCATCATTTGCATTAGAAATATATCCCGCAGCCAATTCACGTTTCGTCGTGATGGGCGCCAGTCGTGCATCGTTTGCAGTGCTCTGGTTACCCTTGAAATAGCCGATCAGGACATCAACATTGTTGATCGGCACCTGTGCATTTGCTACTTCATTCTCTGCCCACGACTTGTCGAGAAGTTTTTCACCATCGGCAATCGAAGTCTGTGCGGCATTGAGGTAATTCAAAGCAGTGGTGAACTGGGTTGAAGGGAGTGCCTGTGCGGCATCGATCTTCTGTTTGGCTTCGTTGTATTTTGCTTCAGCCGCAGAGGTGTCGATGTCCATCGCTGCCTTCTCTTCAATGTGTGCCCTGTATGTCTGGAGATCGCTGTTCCGGGAGGAGATTAAGGTCGTTACCTCCCCGGTGTTGACGACCAGACGGGTGTAGCTAACTAATGAACTTGTTATGGGATTATTGCGGCTATCCATTTCCTGAATTTTGATTAATGTCTTATTGGACGTTGAAGTCACCGAAGGGGCCTTACCCTCAAGGGTCACCCGTACGGACTCTTCGATACTTCTTGACGGATATGAAAGATCCCACCCGCTCAGTTCAAGCATCTTTCCTCCCGCTTGTGGGCGGGGATTCTCAACACCGTTCAATAACAGCGTCCATGTCCATTTGGGTGATTCAAGATCCGTGAGCATCTGCAACGAATCAGATGAGGGGAATGTTTCAGTACCGGAGTCGGCAAAATCAGCCTTGAAGGACACAATGACCGGGGTGCCCGGTACCAGATCCCCAGAAGGATCTATCGATACGGTTGAGACAGAAAATGCCGAGACTGCTGAAACACAGAGGACAAGAACTATCCCAAGAATTATGCACTTAGTTAATCCCTTCATTATCAACCTCACTCAAACAAAGGCTCAATGCCTTCCTCGAACATAGTGGATTTTTTCTCCTTTGACTTAATAACATCTTCCTTTGTCTCCTTGGCAATATCGAGGAGTTCCTTGATCCGTGGGGCATTGCCAACGGTTGCAAGCATCACGACAGCTGCAATATATTCGCTATCTACGGGGTAATCTCCGCCCCGGACTTCGACACCAGCAATATTCTCCTCCACCCAGCTCTTTGCTTTTTCCACACCCTTCCGGTCCATCTCATCAGGGGGTCCGGCAATAAGGACAAGTGCACGTTCGGCAGTCGAATAGTCACAAGGGAGTGTCAGCCTGCCGAGCATAGCCCTCCGCACGAGTGCGACAACCTTTGCAGATTTATCCTCGCCCATGAGGACTTCTTCATTCGTCTCCCGTTTGGGACCGAACCGATCTTTCAACCCCCCGATCAGCCCACGTTTCTGCTTGGAACGCTTGCTCAGTACCTCGCTCACGGCATATCCGACTGATGTGATGCCACCACCACGGAGCGTATTGATGATCTCACTGGAATCGACCACCATTTCTCCGACGCCAAACTTGCCCACTTCACCGGCACGGAACAGGATGGCAAAACGTCTCACCACCTCATTATTCAAGCGCTGGAAGGCACTCTTGACCGTCTCACCTTCGTTTTTCCAGGCACTGTTATCAAAAATAAAGGTATTATCCGCTTCATTCACGAGAGTGGTAAGGCTTCTGGCGGCGTTGTACGAATAAAGTCGTCCTTCTTCGGGTGCCGGGATAATGCCAAGGGCATATACCGGCTCACGGTAGATGCGTTTGAGATGTCGTGCCAGAACCGGGGAACCTCCGGAACCGGTACCCCCCCCTAACCCTGCGACGATCACAAATGCATCCACATCATGCGTTCCACGGGTATCTATCGCATTAATTATACTGTCGATCTCATCAGCGGTGACCCGTGCACCGGTGACATTGTCTGTCCCAACCCCGTGACCTTTGACCAGTGTCTGCCCGATTAGGATGCGGTCTTTCATCTCGATGTTTTTTAGTCCCATGAGGTCAGTGCGGGCGGTATTTACTACAATCCCGCGGAAGCTGTTTGTTCCGAGCTTCTTGTCCTGCTCGATAAACATATCAACTATTTTGCCGCCCGCCTGACCAAAACCAATAAAAAATACCCGCATCCGGTGACACCATCCAATGGGCTAACAGATAACTATTTCCTTTTGATTCTTTTAAGTCCTTTTGCTTTTAAGAACTTACATCCCTACAGTACAAAAACTTTCCCATAAATTACCCCGATAATCTGTCGCATTTTTACAAAAAACATGTTCCGGAGCCTTTTTCATTTCTCCCTTGATAATAGTACAGGTAACGTAACATGAAGATAGCAATCGTCGGTGGAGGGTTGACCGGGCTTGTAGCTGCCCATGCACTTGGTCACGAGCACGAGGTAGAACTCTTTGAAAAGATGCCAGTTTTAGGTGGGTGCCTCTCCTCCTACCGGGTCAACGACTACTGGATCGAACGGTATTATCACCATTGCTTCTCCGACGACGTGCATCTATTTTCTCTTATAAAGAAACTTGGTCTGACAGACCGGCTCGAATGGCATAACGGCACCACCGGGTATTACAGCCGGCATACCATCTACCCGCTGAACACCCCCATGCAGATCCTGCGTTACCCGGAACTTTCGCTCATAGATAAAGCAAAACTTGCAAGGCTCACACTGAACGCCAAAAAAATTGATCTCTTGGCACTTGACGATATCCCTGCAGAGACGTATATCCGGGAAAAACTCGGTGACCGGCTCTACTCATCCTTCTTTGAACCGTTGTTGAAAAGCAAGTTTGGGGAACGAAGGGGCGAAGTCTCTGCGGCATGGCTTATCAGCCGTATTGCCATACGGTCAAACCGTGGAGTCTCCGGAGAATCGCTTGGGTATATCCGTGGAGGTTTTCACCTAATCATTGACGAGCTTGAGCGTGATATCCAGGTGAACGGCGGAAGAACGAATACACAGTGCCCTGTCAATTCCATCTCGCAGAAGAACGGTGCATGGGAAGTGAACGGAACTGCCTTTGATGCGATCGTCTCCACAATACCTCCGCAGGAGTTGTGCCGACTCACCAATCTCTTAATGCCGGAAATTCCGTACCAGGGTGCTGCCTGTATGACGCTGGGTCTCGAACGGGATGCATGTGAAGGTGTGTACTGGCTTAATATGAAAGACGAAGCCCCATATGGTGCGGTGGTTTCCCATACAAATTTTATCCCGGTTAATCAATATGATGAGCATATAGTTTACCTTGCCTCGTACTTTGCACGGGGCGTCCCTGCTAATATTGATACGAAGATGCTTGCAGACTTCCAGACCCGGTTTGGCATCTCCGACGCCGAAATTCACTGGCACCGGATGGCGGTGGATCCGTGGGCGGGACCGGTCTACACGACGGGTTACCGTTCCCTGATCCCCGCATACGAAAAGCACGGCATCTTTATTGCAGGTATGTTCTCTATAGAGAATTATCCAGAACGAAGTATGGAAGGGTCGATACGAGCCGGGTATGAAGTGGCTCGACGCATAAACGAACGGAGCAGAGATGACCGAACCTGAAGTGACTGCCATCATTCCGGTCTATAACGATTGTGCCGCCCTCAAGAATGCCATCCCAAAATCCATCGAAGTATTATCCAAAATTACCGATGGCTTTGAACTGATCGTTGCCGAGGATGGAAGTACCGATGGCAGTGCCGATCTCGTCAAAGAGTTTAGTCGTTCTGATTCCCGGGTACACCTGATGCACAGCGACGAACGGCTGGGGCGGGGGAAAGCGCTCAACCGTGCGTTTGGCACTGCAAAAGGCACGATTGTCTGTTACTATGATGTCGATCTTGCCACCGATATGCGGTACCTCCCCCAGCTTATCGGAGCAATACGGGCAGGTGCCGATATCTCGACCGGTTCACGACTTCTCCCGGACAGCGATATCCGGCGTACCGGGGGACGGGAGATAGCGAGCCGGAGTTATAATTTTCTCGTCCGGCTCTTTCTTGGCAGCCGGGTCATCGATCACCAGTGCGGTTTTAAAGCCTTCAGTAAGAACCGCATCCTCCCGGTGCTCCCCCGGATACGATCAGATCACTGGTTCTGGGACACCGAGATCCTCGTCCGGGCCCAGCGACAGGGTTACACGGTGACAGAGTTTCCGGTCCGCTGGCGTGCGGGGAAAGGAACAACGGTAAAGGCAAAAGACGTGTTCAGCATGGGATCCGCAATCCTGCGCTTGTGGTGGCAGATTCATGTACAAAAAGATTAGCGCGATCGTTATCCCGACGCTCATTGCCGTTGGGATCATCGCGTATATGCTCACCCGTGTGTGGGGCGATCTGCTTGAAGCCCTCCAGCACATGATCCCTTCCTACCTCGTGATCGGCATCCTTATCTGCCTTCTTGCCTGGTGGCTGCGTGGGTGGCGGTACCACTATATCCTGCAAAGCCTCAATTACAAGGTGCCGGTTATTGTTGCTACCGCCTGCATTTTTGTCTCGCAGACCGTGAATCTTGTCGTACCGGCCCGGCTCGGGGATTTTGTCAGGATTTTTATTTTAAAACATGATTACAACACCACGTACTCCGAAGGTATCTCCTCAATTGTTGTCGAACGGGTCTTTGATATTGTCACTGTTGCCCTGTTGGGTGGCGTTGCACTGTTATTTATCCCGAATGTGCCCTCATGGTTTTACACGGTCATTGTCGTCCCATTGATCATCGGGGCAGCATTTTTTGTCTTTTTGATATTCTCCGGGAAATTAACAGCTAAAAACAAGTATATTCGCATCATTCTGACGATGCTTGACGAGATCCGACGGGCATCCCTCACCATAAAATCCATCTTTATCCTCAGCATTTCATCTATCGTCATATGGCTTTTGGATACGCTTGTCTGCGTCGCTGTCATCACGATGTTCCAGCAGCAGATCCCGTTTGCGGTGGTTCTCCTTGCGATTGTCATAGGCAACCTCGTGAAGGCAGTGCCACTTACGCCGGGGGGTGTCGGTACCTACGAGCTCTCGCTTGCGGTCACCTTTGAGATGTACGGCGTCTCACCGGCAATTGCGTTTTTGATTGCTGTGATTGACCATCTCATCAAGAATATTGTCACCCTTGTTGGGGGAGTTATTTCGATCTACTTTTTGGGAGACTGGGTGATCCCCACCATACGAAAAGCGGTGAGCGACAGGTTCGGGAGGGGGGAGCGCACTGACCATTGAGTTACAGTTCCTTTCGGTTATTTCATGGCTGATCGTTCTCTCATTTTTGCAGCTCTCGCTCTACCCCGCTCTCAAAAAGACCTTTAAGAGTTTTGCCTTTCCGGTGGCATTTGCCGCATCGCTCCTGCTATTCACCCTTTTTTCCTGGTACTGCGGACTTTTTGCGCTCCCTGTACATCTTGCACTCCTGCCGTTTGCTGCCCTGTTCGCCTTCCATGTGTACCGGCGCGAGTACTCCATTGACGGACTTAAAAGCGAGTGGCGTTGGGAACTGGTCTTTCTGGTCTTCTTTTTTCTGATGCTCGATATCCGGTTCGTTAACCCGACCATCTCCTACGCGGAAAAATTCATGGATCACGCATTTCTTGCGTCCATCATGCGAACGCCGGTTGTGCCCCCGCTCGATCCCTGGTTTTCGGGGGGAACTCTCAACGTGTATTATTATCTTGGGTACTGGATCTTCGGGAGTCTCGGCATCGTCAGCGGTGTTCCTTCAAATATTGTCTTTAACCTCGGGTTGCCAACGGTTTTTGGGATAACTGCGGTGACCCTGTATGCTTTGGGCACCCTGATCCTCGACCGGTTCCGCTGGCTCCCGCTCCTTGTACTTTTCATCCCAAATCCGTCCTTCTTTTACCAGGCAATCCTTGGAAAGGGATTGAACGCAATGCTCTGGGACAGCACCCGTACTATCACAAACACGATCAACGAGTACCCGCTCTTCTCGTTTATCTGGGGAGATCTCCACCCCCATGTCATCTCCCTCTTCAACCAGGCATTTTTATTGTTCATCCTCGTCTTTGCCTATAAGCGTTGGGAATCACTCGAATTACGGGGCAGGTGGCTTATCTGTATCCTCGCGGCGGTTAGTCTTGGTTCCATGCCGCTCATCAACACATGGGATGTCCTTCTCTACGCACCCATCACCCTCTTCTTCGGTGTGTTAATTTTGTGGCGGAACCGGGCAACGGTGAAACAATCACTCGCGTGGCAGTTCCTCGTTACCGTTCCTCCTTTGGCGATCCTGTGCTACGTGCCCTTTTACCTGGTCTTAAAGACGAACACCGGCAGCATTGCGCTCGTTCACATGCCATCAGATCCCTTCCAGTTTCTGCTCGCTAATGGGATCTTCATCGTCATCTTTATCGCACTGCTTGCACGGGAGATCATAAAGCGCCCGTATCTCCTTCTCGTTGCCGTCCCGTTTGCCATTGCGGGTTACAGCGCCGCAGCGATAGCAGTCATCCCTCTTATTTATTTTATTGCAAAGAAACACCGTGATATTCCGGATCTCCTCGCCATTATCGGGCTTGGCATCCTCGTAATCGTTGAGATCATCTATCTCTCGGACAGCATGGGGGAGACCTATTTCCGGATGAACACGGTCTTTAAGTGTTACCTCCCTGCATGGATCATCCTTGGGACTGCTGCATTCTCGATGGTTGCCCAGTGGTTCGCCAAACCCGGGAGGATACCGAAGATCCCCCCTTGGAGAACCGCTGTCGTTGCCGTGCTCGTGATTGGCACGCTCTTTGTCATCCCGTTTTTTGTCCCGCTCGATCTCAATTATGGGAGCCGATCGCTGGACGGGCTCGCATACCTTGACGCCCAGCATCCCGGTGACGCCGGTGCCGTAGCCTACCTGCGGACGCTCACCGGGAATGAACGGCTCGTGGAATCTGAAGGAGGGGACTATACGTATTATTCACGGATCTCGTCGTTTACCGGTATTCCTGCGATCATCGGTATGCCATTCCACGAGTACATGTGGCGCGGGGATGGGAATGGTTGGTACAGCACGCGGGTAGCGGATATAAAAACGCTCTATGAGCAACCGGATCAGACTATCCCTCTCCTGAAAAAATACAACACTACGCTGCTCTATGTGGGGGACTCGGAGCGCACGCGTTACACGGTGAACATCCCGACGCGCAACCTTACGCAGATTTATTCGAACGACGGCACAGAAATTTATCGTTTCAACGGGTGAAAGTTCTCGCGTTTCGTGCGCCGGTATGCGGACCACTGACGATACCCGGATCCACGGCTGGAAACGACGGGTTCACAAACCTTTATTTCTCCTCCTGATGAAATGATATAGCTGCATCACTGCTACTGATGAGTAATGAAGGGGCAAAAAAGCTCCTGAATGAGGTGAGTTATGGCAAAAAGTTACGTTAAGACCGAGGCTCCCGAGGAGCTCCAGAACAAGGCGCTTGAAGCCCTTGAAGTTGCAAGAGACACCGGAAAGATCAAGAAAGGTTCGAACGAGGCAACAAAAGCCATCGAACGGAGTATTGCAACACTTGTTTTAATCGGTGCGGATGTCGAACCCGAAGAGATTGTTATGCATCTTGCGCCACTTTGTGAAGAGAAGAAGATCCCGTACATCTTCATCAACAAACAGAACGATATCGGTGCCGCGAGCGGACTTGATGTCGGTTCTGCTGCTGCTGCCATCGTGAAGCCCGGTAAGGCAAAAGAAGTTATTGATGATCTCGCAAAGCAGCTGGTCGCCTTAAAGGCGTAAAGGTGCGATCATGGCAGACGACGCAACGCCCGCTGAAGTGATCGAGGTCGTCGGTTCCACCGGTATGCACGGGGAAGCGATGCAGGTCAAGTGCCGAATCCTCGATGGCAACAACAAGGGGCGCATTATCACAAGAAACACGGTCGGACCGATCCGTGAAGGGGACATTGTCATGCTCCTTGAAACCGAACGTGAAGCAAAGAAAATGTCGAGGCGGTGAGCCCCGATGGTCGAACAGCGCAACTGTAGTTTTTGCGGTTTACCGATCGAGCCCGGCACCGGCAAGATGTTCGTCAAAAAGGACGGAACCATCTACTACTTCTGCAGCACGAAGTGCCAGAACAACCACAAGCTTGGCAGGGTTCCCCGCCGGGTTGAGTGGACGGTTGCCGGTAAAGCTGCCGCAAAGGCGAAATTGTCTCCCGGCTGGAATCCAAAGGATTGAAACTGGTGGCTGCCCGGTTCGAAGTGCTTCCCGAAGCACGGGTGACCGAGCAGTACCGGGAACATCTGTCCAAACCGTTCTTCCCATCGCTTAAGCAGTATATCATGGGCGGACCCTGTTTTCTCATGATCTGGGAAGGACACAATGCCGTCGCGATCGTCAGAAAGCTGATCGGTGCGACGAACCCGCAGGAAGCGGCACCCGGCACCATCCGTGGGGATATGGGGATTGATATCGGGAGAAATGTCATCCACGCCTCCGATTCACCGGAGAGCGCGAGCCGCGAGATCGCCATTCATTTCAAACCCGCTGAATTGTTCGCATACGCCCGGATTGACGAATCCGTGTTATACGAATATTAATCCATTTTTATCTGGAAATACCTCGCTGCGTTTTCATGTGCTGTATGCATGTATCCGCTGGGGAATCTGGTGCGTTTATTACTTTTCTGGCGGGGCAACACTACGCTTATCAATCAAACAGTACTGCACGGTATCGGTAGTGCCCGTGTCATCCAACGCGGTATGCCGAAGCAATGAAATAACCCCGGCACCGAATTTTTATCTGGAGCGGTTGGGATGATCTGTTGCAGCGCACAAGTAGCAAGTGTCTGGGAAGACCCGGAAAAGACCCTTCAAAAGGCAGATCTGTTTATTATGAATGCATCATGTGCAGGTGCATCCCTGATCGCGTTTCCCGAACAGTTTGTTACCGGCTGGGATCCTTTATCCCACAACCATGTCGAGGAGTGCACGGGCAGGACGGTCAGCAGCTTACAAAATCTTGCAAGGAGATACTCCATTGCTATCATTGGATCATTTCGCGAACGCTTTAACTCCTCACCGAGAAACACAGCGGTTGCGATAGGAAAAGATGGAAAAATCCTTGCCATGTATGCAAAGATGCACCTATTCTCCCCGGCACGTGAAGATACCGCATATACCCCGGGAACCACCCTTCCTACGTTTTCCCTTGAAGGAGTTAAATGCGGTATGGCAATCTGTTATGACCTACGGTTCCCTGCTCTCTTCCGTATTTATGCCCGGCAGGGAGTGCACGCAGTTATTGTCCCTTCTGCGTGGCCGGAAAGCCGGATCCGGCACTGGGAGCTCTTCCTGTCTGCACGGGCGGCAGAGAACCAGATGTATGTCATCGGGATCAATACCATTGGGACAAATCCAATAGACCGGTATTCGGGGGCTTCCATGACAGCAGACCCGTATGGGAATATCGTGGCTCGCGCCGGTAACCGGGAAGAACTAATTTTCTCTGAACTCGACCCCTCCCTTGTGGACACTGTACGAAACGATTTTCCGGTCGAGAAAGACCGAAAAGATGCGCTGTATCACACGCTACTCACGGATCGGGTCTGAAATTACGAGGGCACTGGTGAAGATTTTTTTAGGTTTTTTTAGTATACGCGGTCTTCCCCAAATATTCAGACGCTCGCCTATATGTACCCGGAAAACCAATACGTTCCCATGTACCATCTCGTGTGCGTCCAGTGCGGAGCAACCTATCCCGCTGACGAGATCATCTATAATTGTAAGAGATGTGGACACCTCCTGGCGGTGAAATACCCGCTTAACGAGATCACCATCAATAAAGCCGCGTGGGACAAACGCCCTCTCTCGGTGTGGCGATATCGCGAACTGCTTCCAGTGCAGATTGAACCTGTCACTCTCCAGGAAGGAGGCACTCCGCTCTATCACTTAAAACGCCTTGGTGACGAAATGGGGCTTCGTCATCTCTACGCAAAACACGAGGGGATGAACCCGTCCGGGTCGTTTAAGGACCGGGGTATGACTGTGGGTGTTTCGATGGCGCTCCAGCTAAAAATGAAAAGTGTTGCCTGTGCAAGTACCGGGAACACCTCGGCGAGTCTCGCGGTCTATGCGGCAAAAGCCGGTATCCCTGCTGTCGTGCTGCTGCCTGCAGGTAAAGTGGCGGTGGGAAAGATCGCACAGGCACTCATGCACGGTGCGAAGGTCATATAAATACGGGGCAACTTTGACCGTGCGCTTGAGATGGTCCACGAGCTCTGTCTCACCCACGGACTGTACCTGTTGAACTCGATGAACCCCTACCGGCTGGAGGGACAGAAGACGATCGGTTTTGAAGCGGTTGACCAGCTGGGGTATGTGCCCGATCGGTTTGTCCTGCCGGTGGGCAATGCTGGGAATATCTCCGCAGTCTACAAGGGACTCCTCGAACTCGAAGAACTTGGCTTTGTCGATCGCCTGCCGATGATGACGGGTATACAGGCAGCAGGGTCATGCCCGATTGTGCGGGCGATCCACGAGAATCTCCCCACTGTGATCCCAGAAGAACATCCTGAAACCGTCGCCACCGCAATCAGGATCGGTGCCCCGGTGAATGCAGAGAAAGCCCTCACCGCCATACGGAAGACCGGCGGACTTGCCGAATCGGTGACTGATGATGAGATCCTCCGGATGCAACGGGATCTCGCCAGAAAAGAAGGGATCGGTGTAGAACCTGCATCCGCTGCATCGGTCGCTGGCATACGAAAACTGGTGGAACAGGGTAGGATCGACCGTGACGAACGGATTGTCTGTGTGGTTACCGGGCACCTGCTAAAGGACCCGGATACGGTGATAAAACAATGCGAACCCCCAGTAGAGATCGACGCAGATTTGCCCTCTTTACTCTCTGCGCTGCACTTGTAATCACGCTCACGGTGCTGTCCCCGGTGGGAGCACTGTCAGCGGATTATACTGTCTTGCCCAACGGTACAGCGTATACCGCATCGGTGCAGATCAGCGATGTGGCACGCTACGAGTTTGCTGATGTCGGATTACTGGGAGAGAATGTTCCCATCAACGCCGGCAACATCCGGTTATCGGGCAACTGTTCTCCGTGCGAATATAACTGGAGCAGCCCGTGGGGGAGTCCTCCTTTCATCACCTTCCCGCAGGGCAACTATACCATCTCGTACATGGCACCGCTGCGGGACAATCACCTGCAGGCAAATTATGGTAAAGCATATCTCGTCAACGTCACGCTCCCGCAGGAATTTGATGTGAGAAACCCGCTGCTCGCCGGTATCAGTATTGGCGCAAATGTCACCCGCCATGAGGACAATACCACGCAGGTGACTTGGAACAAGACCGCATCATTTGACCTACGGTTCTACACCCAGAGCAGGGAGTCACTTCTCTACATGTTCGGGAATTTCATGATCATTGTCGCTATCGCCCTGCTGCTGCCATTCCTGCTCATGAGAAAAAAGTCAGAGTGACTGATACCCTGTCACGGTGATGTACGATACTTGCGGGGTGCGAACCGGGAACAGGCTGGTGTTTGGGGAAGATCTCCCCCGCCTCCACTTTTTATTGAATACCCGTTCACATTGAATGATTGCTGACAATGCGTTGAGCCAATTGCAGGGATGAGAGATTCCTGTCCGGATCTGGGAATGAAATATGCCGGATATCCGGTTGGGAGCTTGCGAATGAATTTGGGAAGAATAAAAAAGGATATGGACCGGATTACTTCACGAGCCCAAACGACTTCAGCGTAACCTCGGTATTGACAGCACCGACATGATACACCGCGCCTTCAGACAACTCGTTGATGACAACTTCTGCGGGCGAGAAGAGCGACGTATCGATCTTGTAAAAGTCGTACCCAGCCTCCTTGAAGATGTCGTTGAACGGTTTGCCGTATCCCTTTGACTTGTTGCTCGGGATCTTGTCAAGATAGTCCTTGATCTCCGGAGCTTTCATTGTAAGAGTAATCTGCCCGTGATAGATAGTGGCGTCATTTGTCACACCCATCGCAAGTTTTGGTCCCCGTACCGGTGGCACGGGTGCGGTTCCCATGGCGCAGATAATCTTTCGTGTATCAAAGCCGAGCTCGTTTAACTTGTAGATCGCAGTCTCAACACAGCGTCCTGAGACCTGAATGGAGCCGACGACTGAAGAAGTCGGGGCGACAACTGCGCAGACGTTTGCCACGTCAACGTGACATTCCTCGGCAATCTTCTCCATGACCTCCGCATTCGGCAGGTGGTCGCTCTCGAGACACATCACTGCACAGTCGTAGTCATCCTCATATTCGATCACCTCGTAGGTGTGCTTCGGTTTGAGCGAGAGTGCCCGTGCAGGACCGCTCCCCATCGCAAAGAAGTTCCCCACCTTCACCGTCCAGCCGGCTTTCTGCGCACCAAGGCAGGAGATCGACGGGAAATCGGTGCTGACCTCAATAAAAGGCATCGGGATTCCTTTTATCTGCCCCATGCGGAAGTTGACCTCACCAAGTCCACCCATGCAGATCTCGGTAAATGCCCTTCCTGCTGCATATCCCCCGCGGGTGCTCACACCACAATCAACGATACGTGCGCCATTGTCCAGCTCATGGTAGGCAGCGTTAAACTCCTCTGCGAGTTCGGCTAAATTATCAAATATCTCAAGTGCCAGTTCGTTAACACTCAGCATTACAAAAACCCCTGTATCATAAAAAGAGGGTTGCATTACAGATAATATTTTTCAAAGTGATCGGGACTCATTGGAGATACTGGAGCACCATTTTTGGATCGTAGCGGAAAGTGACGAGCCGGGTCCTTCCCCGCCCGTAACGGTAATGGAGGTCGATGATGCGGACTGCATGCAGTTTTGCGGCGATCTCATAGAACCGGGTGTACCCGATACCTACCTTTTCCTTGATGGATTTGTGTGCCTCGCCCATCGTCATTTCGTTTCTCTCCGTGCTGATCTCTGCAAGTGCCTTCAAGAGCTGCCGGTCTTCATCTTTGAGCGCTTTTATGGTGTGGGCAAGGTGCATGAAACGGGAAACTTCATACGCCTGGGTGATATCTTCGATATTGATCTGGCGTCGGGTGGCACGCTCTGCGTTCAACGCCGCCCGTTTGAAGAGATCGAGTCCGACACGAATGTCCCCCGCGTTAACGGTATATTCTACGACAACACGAAGCAGTTCGTCACTGATCACATTCGGGAAGAACCCTTGGTTTACCCGCATTTTTAAGATCTCATGGACTTCCTCAGGTCCGTAGGGAGAGAAATAAATATCTGTGGGTTGGAAGACCGAAGCGACGCGGGCGTCAATCACCCGTGACATGTCGACATCCGTGTCACTGATGATCACGATCACGCTGATGCGGGTGCCTTCGTACGTCTCGTGGGAACGCAGGAGCGTATAGAGCACCCGGTTGATCTCGTTCTCATAGAGCAGGTAGTTTGCATCGTCCAGTGCAACAATGAGCACGATCTCCTCGTCCTGGAGGATACGGGCAACCGAATCGAAGACCTGTTTGAACGATGTGCCGGAAGCCGGGGGGAGGTGCCCGGAGAGCTTCCGGTAAATCTGGGAGACGATGGCGTATTTTGTGTTATCGATCTGGCAGTTGACATGGACAGGTACCAGTTTTTTGGTCGTCTCCTCAAGCTCGGCAAATAGTTTTCGTATACTTGTGGTTTTTCCGGTTCCGGGTAACCCTTTGCAAACCGTATTTAGTGGTCTGCCTCCCCGTAATCCGGGGCGGATCTGGAATGCGAGTTCCCGCATCTGGGTATCACGGAACTCGAACTGATCGGGGACGTAATCGATCTCAAAAACGTCCGGGTCCCGAAAGAGCGATTCATCCCACATCAGCAGATTCTTTGTTGTCATCCCAGTACTCCTCTCTCTGCGATCGGTAATAACAGCATCTGCATTGCGTTTCGGGGTTTCTTTGGCATGGTTACGTGCTGGAATCTCTTTCATTGACATGCTGCTGCACGGAAATTTTGAAGTGCTTATGGGAACCCATACCGCGGAACGCCATTGTCATGTCTGGAACTAACATCTTGGTGAGGGGGGTTCGGGATGGAGTGGCAGACCGTGGATTCGATGCAGGAGAATCTCCTGATTGTCAAAGGGTTGTCCCGGTACCATATCAAATATACGGGAACCGGGGAGAATGGCGGAGAAGCCGGGGGTTGATAATATATATCATTTCAGAAGAAGAAACGAACAGTGAGCAGGGTGTGGTGCGTGATGAAAGTTACCGCGCATTATTAGTGGCAGATACTATGAATTTTTGGTCGTGTCACAAGATCGGCTAAAAAATCACCAAAAAAGTATTACCAGATGACCGGCCGGTCGCTGACGTTCCGGTACAGGGCATCGCCAGGCTGGATCTCCGGGAAGGTATCGTAGAACTCCGGGATATTGAACAGGACACCGTTCACCCGGTACCTGTTTGCAGTGTGGGGGTCTGTATAGACCCGGTTGCGGAGGGAATCCTCCCGGTCGTTTGACTGCCATATGCGTGCAGCCGCGGAGAAGAACTGCCGGTCCACGGTACTGTTGGACACTCCGGGGCCCGATGACGGGTTCCCGTACTCCTTCCATGCATGATAGGAGAGGGTCAGACCCCCGAAGTCAGCGATATTCTCGCCAAACGTGAGGTTGCCGTTGTTAAAGATCCCGGGGAGGATCTCGAAACTGTTGTATTCCTTCACCAAAAGGTCAGTCCGGTTGGCAAAATTCTTCGCATCCTCCTGTGTCCACCAGTTCTTCAGGTTCCCGTCCTTGTCGAACTGCCGTCCCTGGTCATCGAACCCATGGGTCATCTCGTGCCCGATTACCCAGCCGAGACCCCCATAATTGGCTGAGGAATCTGCATCCGGGTCAAAGAAGGGTGGCTGGAGGATGCCTGCAGGAAATACCATCTCGTTTTTGGTTGGATCATAAAAGGCGTTGACGATCTGCGGGGAGATATCCCAGGTTGTCCGGTCAACCGGTTTTCCGATTTTGTCCAGCCCATAGGTGCCGTGGATAAAGTCGAACACCGAGACAGAACGGATATTTCCGGCATACGAGTTCGACAGGTTCAGCCCGGAGTAATCTCTCCATTGGTCAGGATACGCGATCTTCTGCCTCATTGCAGCAAGCTTTGCATGGGCTGCGGCTTTGGTGGAAGGACTCATCCAGGTCAGGTTCGAGATCCGCTGGTCAAGCGTCTTTCGGATATTGAGGAACATGGCCGAGACCATGTCCCGGGTCCGGGGGTCGACATACCGGGTAACATATTCCCTGCCGACAAGATCCCCCAGCATATCACTCTCGGTATTTGTGACGCGTTTCCACCGGGGCCGCATCTCCTTTACCCCGTATAGGGTCTTGCTGTAGAAGGAGAAGTCCTCATTTTCGAACGGTGAACTGAGCGACGCGGCTGCGCTGTTGATCAGCTGGTACCGCAGGTAGACTTTCCAGTCTTCAACCGGCGCAGTCCGGAGGAGCGTGTCGAGTCCCTGTACGAACCGCGGCTGGTGGACATTCACCTGGTCTACCGGACCGGAGCCCGGGATCGTGCTCAGGGCTTTCCACCCGATAGAGGGATACTGATCGTCCAGTGCAGCAATGGAGTACAGGTTGGTGGTATCCTCGGGGTTACGGTTCTCCTCTGCACTGAAATGGGACGTGGCAAGGGTCTTCTCCATGGCATAGACGGTTTTTGCATCAGCCGCAGCCTGGTCATCAGGCTCGCCCGTCAGATTGAAGATCCTGGCGATATGGGCGAGGTAGGCCCCTTGAATCTCCTGGCTTTTGTTGTCGGTCCTGAGGTAATAGTCCCGGTCCGGCAGCCCGAGCCCGCCCTGCGTGATGCCCGGGACCATCTCGGTGCTGTTCCGGGGATTGATCTCCGCAGAGTAATAGTACACCGGGCGGAACCCGTGCTGCAGGAGAATGATCGTGGCATTGGTCAGATCTGAGCGGGATTTAATGGCATCGATCATCGCGAGATCATCGGACAAGGGGAGTATTCCCTGCCGGTCGATCAGTGCAGTATCCATCCCGGACCGGTAGAACTGCCCGATGAGGGATATATTCCTGTCAGTTGTCCCAGACGATGCATTTGCTGCCTTTTCAAGGAGCGTATGCAGGTCATCATCAACCTTGTCGCTGAGCACGGCGAATGTCGTGTAACTCGATTTATCGGCTGGGACTGGATGCTCTGCAATCCAGGCATCATTCACGTAGCCAAAAAAATCGTCGCCCGGCTTTACGGACTTGTTGAGGGTGAACCCGCTGTCAGGTACCTGGGTTACGTTGCCCGGTACCTTTGTTACGGTACCGGCGGGCCCGGAACACCCGGCCGATACGAGACACAGGATCACGATGAGGATCAACGCGACATGTTTCACAATGACTAATTGTTATTTTTATTCGGGGAAAAGAGTTGGGGGACATCACCGAGTACGGGTATTCAGTGAATGATGTCATCAACAAACTGCGTGCAGACGTCTCCTCAGCGGAGCAGATGAAGGCACAGTTCAATCTCAACCCAATCAGCATCATCGTAGTAACTGCAGGAAGGTACCGGACCGGGTATGCAGCCGTAATGACCGGACCGGTGAAACCCACCATGCAGCAGAGAATAGGTACTGGTTAAGCCAGCCGAGCTCTTCCTGCACCTTGCGTGCCTGTGTCTCCGGGGTCTTCATGTGGTGTGGCTGGCCCTTGAAGACGACGAACCGGACGGGCGCTGTACTCCCTTCTTTATAGGCCCGGTATGTGACCCAGGCGCTCGCTGGATCGACCCACTGAGCGTAAGGCACTTGCTCGATCAACAGCGAGGAACGCGATGCGTAGCATGGCGTGAGGAGCGTGCGAGAGCAGCCGTCATCACCGGAACGGTGCCGTAGTGGAGTGACAAGATGAGGGCGTCATCGGCTCCTTTGGTACACCACGAGAAGGACAGTGAGATGAGGTGAAGTACGCTGAACCTGATGCCTTAACAGCTGGTGCCTGATATTTCACAGCATTAATATACGTTACTTGAAAAAATCATAAAAACTCGATATCAGAATAGTGATTCCTATAATGCCCTCAGACCTGGACAACGGAACGACCGCAGATGTGCCGGCAATCTGTCATACGCCAAATATTCCCATCACCCCGGCTGACAAGAAGATCGTGCTCTTTATCGCTATACTGGCCGCAGGTCTCACCGGGTTCGATATATCAGCAGTCACCATCGCGCTGCCGACCATCGGCGCGGAATTTCACATGGATGCTGTCGCACTCTCGTGGATCACGACCGGATACCTCCTTGCAGCGGCCAGCCTTCTGGTATCGATCGGGAAGGTAGCCGATATCTACGGGAGAAAACGGGTCTACCTGTACGGGATTGCGATCTTCACCCTTGCATCCGTTCTCATGATCGTAGCGCCCTCAACCGACCTGCTCATTGCGATCCGGGTCCTCCAGGGAGTTGGTGCCGCCATGATCTTCGGAACCGGTATTTCCATCATCAGCTCGGTCTTTCAGCCGGGTGAACGGGGAAAGATCCTGGGAATTTACGTATCTTCTGCCTATATCTCGCTGACCGTCGGGCCGTTTTTGGGGGGCATGCTCACACAGCACATCGGCTGGAGGAGCATATTCGTTGTCAACGTACCGATCGGCATAGCCGCCTGCCTGCTCATTCTCTGGAAACTGAAAGGTGAATGGGCAGAATGCGTGGGTGAACGCCTGGATCTCGTTGGGTCTGCCATCTATGCGTGCGCTCTTGTCCTGGTGATGATAGGTCTCTCCCAGGTCCCGCATCCCGGAGCCCTGCTGCTCATTGCTGCAGGGTGCGCCACCGGGATCGCCTTTGCCCTGTACGAGATGCGGATCCCCGTCCCGGTCCTGGACATACGTCTCCTGACGCAGAATCGGGTCTTTGCGTTCTCCAGCCTTGCCGCACTCATCAACTTCACCGCAACCTTCGCTGTTACCTTCCTGCTCAGTCTCGACCTCCAGTATACGAAAGGATATTCCCCGGTCATTGCCGGATTAGTCCTGATCGCCCAGCCCGTGGCCATTGTCCTCGTCACGCTCATTTCCGGCCGACTCTCCGACCAGATCGACCCGCAGGTACTTGCCTCCTCCGGCATGGCGCTGACGGCAATTGGCCTGTTCGCGCTCGCCTTCCTGACCGAGTCGACTCCCCTCTGGTACATGCTGACCTGCCTGGTAGTGCTCGGGGTGGGATACGGACTCTTCTCTCCTCCAAACATCCACGCGATTATGGGTTCAGTGGATAAACGGTACTACGGTATGGCCAACGGCATCAACGGTACAGTACGGCTGCTGGGCCAGATGCTCTCCATGGGAATCACGATGATGATCTTCTCAGTCGTGATCGGCCGTGTGGAGATTACACCGGACTGCTACCCGCAGTTTATTACCAGCCTGCACTATGCATTTGCCCTCTTCACGGTCTTATGCATCATCGGGACCTGGGCCTCGCTCAAGCGGGGAAAGAGGCAGCCGACTCCGGTACCGGGAACTCCGGCTTCAGAGAAGTAAACGGAAATCTTTTTTTTTCAGGTAAGTTATCCCGATGAACTCTTTTTTAGGGAAACTCGGCAAACAAAATTTTAGTGCCTATCCTGCCAGAAAGGAGTATGAACAGAGAAGTGTAAATGACCGAATCTCAACATTCTGACGCACTGAAAAATCTTGTGATATTCCTGATAGCGCTGGCAATTCTCGGCACTATCATTGCACTCGCATGATATTTCGCCGTGGATCTCCCCATACAGCAGACTGCGCTCGACGCGCCAGCGAACCGGTTGGGTGGGATAGGGAATAGTAGCTGAAAAAAAATTTCTAATTTTATTACACCACAAGGAGATGCCCCACACCGGCTCGCGGACGCACCACCCTATTGTTTTGTTGGTGTTTCTCATGACGTGTAGGTGATTCCTTACGATGAAAGAAACGCTGTTTATGGTGTGGGATTTTGGAAAAAAGAATTCGGGTATCCCCAATAATATTTCTTTTGACGGACTACATCGTAAGGGACGTTACATCAGAACCACGAGCAGCCAGAATGAAACGACAGGCAAGAGGATGGACACCAATATACCGCATCGGTTGATGGGTTTCACCAGTTCGGGTCTCTCCCATTGTTGCTGAGCGAGATAACAGACGGTAGTAACCGCGACGGTTACGGCAAGGAACAGGTACACGGCTATCATGAATTTGTCGAACAGCTTGAGTACCCCGAGACCCGGGATCAGGGCGAGCTGGCCGAAGTGGTACATCACAGCGGAGATGAACATGCTTGTTGTAAGGACGTACCGCAAGTGGACCAGTTCGGGGTGATCGACCCGGATCAGGAAGGAGAGTCCGGCGATGATACAGAAGATGAGGGGCGGGACGATAGTCTGGAGAAGCGAGGCTAACGCATCATTTGTTATCGGGATATTGTACGCGAGCTGGGAATAGGTCTGGTTCTCGGGATACGAATGGTCGCTCACGGAAAACGAAGGGGTGCCGATCTTCCAGCCGGGGATGACAAACCCGGGTTCCATCCCGCTTTCTTCTGTAAAGGGGACATAGGTGAGTTGTGAACTTTGTAAATTAGCAGGTTCGATCTTGATCGGCAGGATCCCGGATTCGAATGGGTAATCCATGTTATTGGGAGTAATCCTGAAATCAGCCCTGACCCGGTAACCTTCTTCCTTTACCGGACCGGATTTGCTGTCGTATATTCTCTCCACCGAATTTGCACCGGAAGAGGGCTGACCGTTCATGAACTCGAAGCGGGCGGTCTCGATACTGGGATCAGTCCACCGGAAAGTGAGGTAACAGTCTATTGTGTAGGTTCCTTTGACCATCTCGAGGTTGTCAATCGAGTTGATAAAGACCGCGACCTGCATTTTGGATGGAGAGTTGGATGATGAGTTCACCGCAGGAGGAAGTGACGGTAAGGCTTCTACTGCCTGAACTGAGGATATAAGTAATAGCAGGGTCATTACCAGAAACAGGAGAATAACTGCGATTTTCCGGGGATTGTACCGCATAATAGGGTTTTTTCTTTGAAAAATAAAATGTTGCCGAGTTTGGTTTAAATCCAGATTTGCATTCCCTGCATCACTGGTGAGGAAAAGACTGCTTCTGTTTTGGGGTCTGAAAGAAAAGTAGGGGGTTTGGGGCGGGAGATCCCTGCCGATAGACAACTATAAGGAACGGACCGGGGTCAAGCAAGTACGTACCCGTAGGAGGGCCTCTCTTATGGATAGGGCGGGACGGGGGTCCGGACCCGGGAAGATCGCAGGGCGGCTGGTCCGGCAGGAGAACAGGTAAGGTCTTTCCGGTTACTTTCATCCAGTCAAACCTGCTCCGGATATCACCAGGAGACCGCTATCCCGGGATAAATGCTTCATACTGAAGCCCGATCGATGGAATACGAAGAGTTCCGTTATCATCCGCGGGATATCTGCTCACCAGAACGTCGACCACGTCCTTGAGAAAATCTTCTCTCATAGGGAAGGGAACTCTCTCCAGTGCCGGGAGAAACGCAGCCCTTATCATACCCGTAAGCCCGTCCCTGTCCTTGTGCACCATCTGTCTCGGGATGGTCTCAAGCCGGTTTATCCTGAACTCGGCTCCTTCAAGAATAGAGCGGTACTCTTCAATAGAATAATATTGGAACGGATGGACATAGCCCTCAAAATATCTGCTCCAGAAAGGTTTGCCTATCACCTCATCGCTGGCATCCAAGACCGCCGAAGAACTTCCCCTGGCACTCATCTGTACAAGTACTCTCCCTTTCGGGCGAAGTGCGCAATAGATCCCTGCGAGCAACTGGTAATGATTGGGTACCCAGTGAAGAGCATAATTGGAAAAGATAACGTCAAAGGTATTGTAAAACGGGAGTGATTGTGCATTTCCGTTGACAAATGAAATATTGTCCACCGATTTAAAATTCGAATGGGCATATCGTACCATATCCCCGGAGAGATCAAGGCCCACTACGTAACCCCCGGGTACTTTTCCTGCAAGATCCAGTGTGATCTTTCCGTCACCACACCCGATATCAAGAATCTTATCGGTTTTATTGAGCGTCAGGTTCTGGATAAAGTCGTTTGCACATGACTTTTGATACGTAGAATTCGCGGCATATTCTGCAGGGTTCCAATGGTACATAGCAGACGCTATGTTCTCTTTGTTTTTAATCCTGTCCAGAATATAAAATATTTTCCCTGTTCCGGACGAACATCTCGTCTTGAATTCCTGCCATAATCGGGATCCATTTCAAAGGCTAAGTGTATAGTTGTAAAGTGCCACAATTAATGTCCACTTTGTCGACGGAGTTTATGTCCGCTTTTCACCCGCAAGCACTTATACGGTGCTGTTGAGTTTACGGTTGGTGACGGATTTTCGACTTCGAAAGAATTTGCAGATCAACCACAGACGCAACAGAACCATTAAAAGGGACATGCCGGAAAAACAGCATAAAGAATATGGCTGGGGTAGGAGATGCTCATCCAAGCAATATCGAAAAAAAAGTGGATCTAATACCCGCTCTTGACGATGGGGACCGCCCCGATATCGAGATACTGGCTCCCGTCACGGGTATACTTCGGCCAGGTAACATTCATCCCGCCGTTCGGGTTTCCGGTCTTTGCAAAACGGGTCCAGATATCGATCAGGTTGTCACCGACAGAATCTGTTACTTGATCCGAAGGAATCGGGACCTTGAATAA
>JAPKXU010000123.1 GCA_026394655.1 Methanoregula sp.
AAATTCCGGGAAAAATTCCCTTACAAATAACGCAATGCCAATCAGGAGAATCGTCCAGAACTCCACAAGAAAAAACAAAAACGAGTTTCCGAAAAAGTTGATACACTTCAATGCCGGAAGCGATATCACCGGGAGAAAAAGCGAATACCCAAGTCCATTGCTTCTGGCATCAAAATAGCGGGTGGATGTTCCGTTTTCGAAGGTACCATATTTACCTTCATTGGTGATTACCTGGTGTCCCTGATCGAGCTGCGATAGCTGGTTTGTTGTAATACATTCATCGTTAACAAATAATTTTGGGAGAGAACAGCCCAGAATCAAAAAAAGTGCAATTCCGAAGACGAGCAGATGGACTTTATAGGTATTGATTATTGTTACTATTCCATTGTTGGAGATTTTCATGGGTTAATCCGAATTATGTTATTAACTATAGTAAGATGATTATCTCATATATGTCATTCTCATCCTATGAGGAGGATAGATTACATGTTGTTGCAAATAGCAGCATGAATTATTATTATGAAATCATAAATGAGTGAGAGACAGCCCCATATAAAAATTGCAAGAATAAACGATCAATGCAGGAATCTGGTATACCCACATGACGAACTATATTATCCCGATCTTTCTGTTATTTCTCTGTTTTATTATGCCCATACAGATCTATAGTATCGGAGATGTGTATGGTGCCGGAATCCAGGGTGCCTTTTACCGGTACCAGGAATCCTCTCTTGGATCAAGTTTTATTCCCATTACTCAGGATCTCCATTATGTAACGTCGGGTAATTATTACGGACAGACAGCCGTTTCAATTCTTGTCTGGACAGCCGGGGATATCCTGCTGGTTCTGGCGACAATCCTTTCACTTATGAAGGAGCAAAAAATCGTTGATACAAAATCCAAAATAGTTTATTCACTATTGATAACCAGCGGGATGGTATTTCTTATTTCCATCATGTTTCAATACGGAATATTTTTATATGGAATTGCCGGCATATCCATCCCTCTTGGAATACCCCTGATAATTATCTCCGGCATGTACTTTTTTACACAAACAGCGGACGCTGATTTATGAATTGAAAAAAGATAAGAGATTAGATTCTTTTTAAGTATAGGTGTCGAGAATAACCTGTTGAGTCCCATCATTAAAGTATGCAATTGCGACAACATGGTTATTTGGACCGGGTACGCCTGTTATAGCTATTGTATTACCAACGATATTTCCTAATGTTACAGTTGGTGCTCCATTAAATGATACACCTATATCAGTAACATATTGTGCATCCTGTCCACCTTGAAAGGTGACGGTGATTTTATCCGCATGATGATCAGCCGTCGCTGCAACAATCTTCGTCTTGTTGATGTTCCCAGCCATTCCAAACACGAACGCAGCGATTACCGCTGCAAGGATCACCGTGACGGCGACCATCAGGATAACGCCGATGACCGGTGATACTGCCTCTTCATTCTTTTTTGTAAATGCCATGTTTTCTAACACCAGTTTTATGCCTAACGTAAGGCATGACAATGTATGATAGTTTTTTCGTAATATTAGTATATAAATCCTTGCACATTAATTGTTGAATGTGAAATACGATTGGAGTTACGTACAGATATGCCAGAAAATACTGAATGCGGTTTTACCAGTGTCAAACGCGTTCAGGTACGGAATAACCTGAACCGTAACATCATAGATTGAAAAAAAGGAAAAAAGATTAAATGAGTTTAACAATACGTATCAAGAATCACTTGATCGGTTCCATCATTGAAGTGTGCTACATAAACAACGTGATTATTCGGACCCGGTAGACCCGTTTGAGATACTGTGGACCCAACGGTTGGAGGAGTGCCGGTAAAATCCTTTGTCGTACCGGCAATAGTACCAGTTATTGTACTAACATATTGTGCATCCTGTCCCCCTTGGAAGGTAACAGTGATTACAGTACCATGATGATCAGCCGTTACCGCAACGATCTTAGTCTTGTTGATGTTTCCTGCCATTCCGAATACGAACGCAGCGATTACCGCTGCAAGGATCACCGTGACGGCAACCATCAGGATAACGCCGATGACCGGTGATACTGCCTCTTCATTTTTCTTTGTAGATACCATAGTTTCAAACACCTTGATACATATCCTTCGCCGGACATGACAATGTATGTTTGATACTTATCCATGTTTTTATATATATATTTACCTACGACTTGCATGAATTGGAATGCTGACAGAAGAATCTAATACCAGAAATGCGGGGCAACCCCTCGACTCTGCACCTGCAAGGGCATTGTGCGACACCTTGCGCAGTAATTCGTTTGGCGGTACGTCGCTTCTGAAGTACTACGAGATGTACTACGAGATCATTTTCCCGCTAGAGTAGCAGATGGCAGTGTTACCTGCGGTGAAAATTGTGAATTCCTAAAGATCAGACCCCCTGCATTATAGACGCGAGTGATCCGATTCTTAAATTATTTGATTTTCAGATAGAATAATGAGGAGAGTAATGCCGATTTTTTTAATCAACGCCACGCACTGTCAACGATCCCTGCATCGATGGTATCCCTATTGATATCAAGGATGTATTCAGCTTAACTGGCGGATTAAATGGTGGAACCGTCATGGTATCCCCCGTCCCGGATCCAACAGCACTTCATGTGGCAGCCGGGCAAGGGCGACCGCTCCCAGCGCACCGATGACGCCATTCCCCCCGGCAAGCGTGATGCCAAACCGTTCCGCCGTTGTCTGTGCTACCACACGGCTCGTCACCTCTTCCCGCACCAGCCTGCCATAGTCCCGCAGTCCGGGTGGCATGCAGATACCGGTCCGGATGGCAATTCCCCAGTTCGGCGAGAGCGCTTCATCAGCCACAAACCTACGGGTCTTCTCAATGAGCAGCTCAATGTGTGCCGGGGGTGCTGCCACCTCAATATAACTCGCCGAATTTCCTGCAGTCTTTTCCGGAACGTCCTGGTTCAGCATCACGACATGGTGGCTGATCGGAAGCACTCCTTTGATCCGGGTCACATAGGTCAGAAGAGCAAGCGCAAGCGCAAATGTGGCACCTCCTTCTTTAGAATCAGTATCATCGAGCCCGATCGTCACATGCGTAAGAGCCCGCGTCCAGACTCTGCCTTCTACAATGTTTTTGGTATGGCTGGGTTCAACACGCGTTACCCCTTCAGCGCGTGCCATCATGTCCGTCAGGGAATATGCCGGACCCCCGATGCACCGGATGTGCTGCACGATGAAATCCCCGGCATGCTCGATACCTGCAACACCCACTGCAGGAAGCGGCGAAAGCCCGATGGGGATTTTATGGCATCCCACCCGCCCGCATTCGCGGAGCAGCGTCCCGTCACGCTCAACACGGGTCAACGCACCACCGGCGAGCATGTGATGGAACCCGCAGAAAGCAGCACACGCGCCGCTCATGCAGTCATGGAAGATTTCAACATGTTCGCCATCTACGGTCGTGAAGATCCGACGACAGGTGCTAGCCGGCATTGCACTGATCGCCGCGTACCGCGCAGCACTCCGCCCCCGTTTCTCATCTTTAACAAAAACGCATCCCTCCTGAACGAGACGGTTCACCCAGTCCTGCGCAGTGCTCCGGGGGATAGCAGCAGCAGTCTGGATATCCGTCACGGTAAAGAAACCGGTATCCAGCGTGAACTGGCGCATCAGCCGCAGGTATTGCCGGCGGTGTTCAAGTACACTTGCCATAACGATCGCGGATATAGAGCAGGTCACCGATAATGGCACTCGCCGTTTCCACCGATCCGGCACCCTTACCAATCAGCGTGATCTCCTTTGCCATATCAGTCTCAAGGGTAATGGCATTCAACGTGCCTTCGACAACCAGGGAGTGATTCTTCTCAATGATCCGGGGGGAGACCCGGAGCAGGTGCTTATTCGGGATCGCTTCGGCGATCAACCGTATCGTGCAGTCATAATCTTCAGCCAACCGGAGCGCATCCGGGGTGAGCAGGTCAATCCCCGTCAGATCAACATCTGACAGTTTCACGCCATTGCCCCAGATGGTATTCGCGAGGATAACCAGCTTGATTGCGGCATCGATCCCCTTTACATCATACGTAGGATCAGCTTCTGCATACCCCATCTCCCGCGCCTCCATGAGCGCCTGCTCGTACGTGAGCCCTTCCGCCGCCATTCGGGTGAGAATATAATTGCAAGTCCCGTTCAGCACACCATGAATGCCAAGGATCTCGTTCCCGCACAACCCGTGTTCAAGCGTGTGCATGATCGGTATTGCACCCCCAACAGTTGCCTCGTACCGTAGTGTCACGCCGTTCTCTCTCGCAAGCGTTGAGAGTTCCTTGTATGCAAGGGCAAT
>JAPKXU010000302.1 GCA_026394655.1 Methanoregula sp.
GTTTCGGAATCAATTTTATCGATCAACGCTACATTGCCTATGGGGAAGGTTACGTTTTTGGGCATAATCCCTTTTGGGATGCGTAACCTTCTTCAACCTTTTTCTGGCGAAGTCAGGTACTCAGGACTGTCTTGAACCGGTTATACTTGCTCTCCGGAAGATTGAGGAGTACGAGTTCGCGGAGAAACTGAGTCCGGAAGACCGCGAGAGCATCTGCCGCGTGATTGGGAAGTTTGCCCACGCGACAAAAAGGAGGATCCAGATTGATAATTATTTCTCGAATGAGTTTATTGACCTCCTCCAGTCCTGCGACTGCCTGCCCGATGAGATCAAACAGAAGGTGCTGGAGATCGAGATTGCGGAGAAGATGAATCCCCCGCTGGAGAAGCGTAAAAAGAAGATCCCGATCCGCGAGCTTGAGCATGATGTGAAGGTGATCGGCAAGGAAGCCGAGGCGCGGGAAATTGACGTGACGGCTGTGACAAAAGAGAAGATCGAGACGATCACGCTGAACAAGTATATTGAGTGACCGTCATCATTCCGGCATTGAGATTTGCTTTCTGATCCTTCCGTTAATTTTGTACATTGTTACGCGCTCATGGCAGACTGCGGTTCCCAAAGGAAACGGCGGGCAAAAGAAGTGATTTTTCAGGATCATTCCGACTTTTTGCGTTCGCCCGCGCTGCGTGGGCATGTTCCATTCACTCCAGTACAGAGGGAAAGAAACTGCTCCACCACCCAGTCGTTTCGCACTTCCGGGTGGAACATTACCCCATAGAGCGGCTTCTCCGGGTGGCGGATAGCCTGGATACACTCATCCGAGACTGCGATTGTCACCCATCCCCGGGGCGGATCACAGGTGAAGGAGTGCAGTTCATATGCCGGGAATGCAGGACTTTTGCACAGGAGCGGGTCCGGCGTATCCACCCGGACTGTTGTCATCCCGATCTCGCATCCCGGTCTGATGGTGCCTCCGAAGACCCGGCAGAGGAGCTGCATACCGGCACAGATCCCAAGGACGGGGACAGGAATGGTCTGGAGCCAGGAGAACTCCTGCACTTTCGTTGCAAAGAGGTTGTCTTTTATGGCTGTCCCGCAGAGGATGATCCCTTCGGCGTCTTTGAGATCATCGCTTGTCATTGCCGAAAAATGTGTCTCGCGCCACTCCCGACCGGCCCGGTGAACGATGTGTGCGACAGGACATACGAACTCGTCATGGGAGAGCGAACGGGCCCGGTAGGAGAGATCGATTATAAGAATCATTTTGCCTCCAGGCTGGCATGCCGGACCCTCAGGATTCCCCTGTAATTGCAATACTCTTCCGTGGACTCTTCGATCACGATCCTTTTTGTAAAGCAGGGGGCATCCAGCACCAAGGTCTCGTACTCTCCGCCTTCACCGGTGAGGGTGATGCGGTGCTTCGCTACGTACTGCTTTAAGTCGCGGAGCGCATTCGCGTCGATCTGCCTTCCCAGCCAGTCGGCAGTGAACGGAGCGGAGAAGACGCCGGTGACCATGACCCGGAAGCCGGTTTTAAGTAGCAGATCCATGTAGGCGTCCGGATCCGTGTACCAGAGCGGGTTGAAACACCACAGCTCAAGGTCCCGGCAGATGCGCTGGATCCGGGTACCCTGGTACACGGAAAGGAGGGCACCGGTTACCACGCCCTCGATGCCATGGCGTTCCACGGCAAGGCGGATCGCCCGGGAGAGGTCTGCGAGCTCGTCTTCTTTTATTCCTTCAGTCTCGACCGAAACAAGAGGAAGACCGGCAGCTTCTGCCTGCAAAGGTACGAGATGCACGTTGGGGGTGTGGAACATGTAGCTCTCTTCGTTTATAGAACGAACGGAGATGAGGCACGCTACTTCCTCTTTTTGCATTGCCAGATACCCGGCAAACCAGGAATCCTTGCCCCCGGAACAGAGAACCCCGAGTCTCATTCTCTTTATACTCGTGCTCGGAAGTTCTTGAATCTCTCCCCTGGAAATGAGGTTCGAGGTAAAAGAAGGTAAAAAGCGTCCCGAAATTAAAAATTGAAGCAAGCCAGTCACTGGCAATCAGTTAATATTCTTTAGAATCCGGTGGCGAGACCATCGGTGATCTTCGTTTTCTTTTCTGTGTTGAGTGCGCCGATGTAGTCCTCAAACTTGTGAATGCGGGTGCTGACCGGGAACGGGATGCCGATGGTGCTGATAATCGCTTCTCCCTGGTCGAGAGTCTGGATCTCGATCTCCATCTTCGACAGGTCCTGCTTTGCGCTCCCCATGATGATGTCGCGGTCGCCCCGGTCACCGAGACCCATCACCACGAACGTGTTGATCTGGGCGAGCACTTTCTGGTCGATGTTCTTGGGCTGCTGGGTGACAACGCAGAGCCCGACGCCAAACTTTCTCCCTTCCATTGCACACTCCCGGAAGATCTGCGTTGAGGAACCGCCGCTCGCGAGAACGCGCTGAGCTTCCTCGATTGCAATTAGTACTTGGTGGCTGGATTCCTGTCGCTCATCAATGCTGAACCCTTGAGCCTCGGTCCGGTGTTTCTGCATGATCATCCGGGTGATAACCGAGAGGACAAAGAGTTCGCTTCGTTCCCCCATATTAGGAATGTCGATAAGAACTACTCGGTTGGCGTGAAGGTTGTTAATGATCTCATTCACTGAAGAGCCCTGCGAGCGGAAGAAAGGCTTATTTATACTGACCAGGTTCTCGATGTGCCCTTTGAGAACTCTAATCGGGCCTGAATAAGAGTTACGAATTTTCCATGCGAGACTCCCTTCCGCCACTCGTGCCGCAACCGGATCTTTTACCGGAAACATCTCGGGATCAATATTCAGGAAAAACTCAATGATATCCTTTCCATCCGTGTGCGAGAATGCCTCAACAATGTCGTATTGAGGTCCTGACAAATCGTAGAGGGTGGA
>JAPKXU010000153.1 GCA_026394655.1 Methanoregula sp.
TAACGTGTCGATATTTTTTACAATGACATTTACCTGGTTATACTGGTCCTGCCCTCCGTATTGGTTGGTATACCAGTCTTTGGACACGATAATCGCGTTATCGGTATTGACATTGTCCGATGTCATACCCCGTGCCTTGAGAATCCCGACAATATGAACCACCGGTCTGGATTCGGATCCATTAGCTTTTCCAATGTGGATCCTGTCCCCGAGTTTTAAATTAAAATTGCTGGCAATGGTTGATCCAACAAGGGCATCGTTAGACCATTCAATATTTGTGCCGTTGTCTATTGTAAGGAAACTCGTGATAGCATCAGGTGCAATTCCATATACCGAGCCTCTCCCGTTTACAGATCCCAGCGTAAATTCAGTACTTGTCTGGTAAAGGGGGATTACCGTATTTTCAGTACCTGCAGCTTGTTTGATCTTAAGGAGCAGGTTTTTTGTTATTCCTGACGACGATGATGAGGAAGAGGTTACTCCTGGGGGTCCCATTCTCACTGCATCGGTAGTGATGACGAGAGTGTTTGCGCCTGCAGAAAGCTGATCCTTCACCTGCAGCTGCATGTTCGTTCCCAGCATTCCCATAGATGAGATTGCAACAACGCCGATCACAATACCGATTGAAGCGAGAAGCGACCGTAAAAAATTCAGTTTCACGCTCCTGACCGACAGATCGAAGAAGATGTCTCTCATGATCCTACGATCCTCCCGTCTTCAAGAGTAATCGTCCGTTTTGCATACTCTGCAATCTTTGGATCGTGCGTCACGAGGATGACCGTCTTTCCCTCGCGATGAAGTCCTTCGAGGATCTCCATAATCTGGTAGCCGGTCTTCCGGTCAAGGTTCCCGGTTGGTTCATCGCAGAGGAGAATTTTCGGTTCATTGACCAGCGCCCGGGCAATCGCGACCCGCTGCTGCTCTCCGCCGGAGAGCTGGGTGGGGCGATGCGCGCTCATATCCTTGTCAAACCCGACGGACTTAAGAACCGCCTCCGCTTTGCCGGTTGTATCCCGCTTTTTGTATTTCAGGATGAGCGGGTATTCCACATTCTCGTATGCCGAGAGGAGGGGAATCAGATAAAATTTCTGGAATACATATCCGACGGTATCCCTGCGCATATGTGTCCGCTCAAGGCTTGTCATGCGTGCCACATTCTTCCCGGCTATAGACAGCTCTCCCGTGGTGGGAACGTCGAGAATTCCCAGCTGGTTCATCATGGTCGATTTACCGGAACCCGAAGGTCCAATGAGCGCCACAAATTCCCCTTCCCTTATGTCCAGCGAGATATGATCGAGTGCGGTGAAGTCACCGCTCTCAAGGTGGTATACTTTCGACACATCCGCAAGCCGGATAAGCGGGGTTTCATTCATACCCGGTCCTCCTACTGTTTCTTCAGTTTCAGAGAAAGCCATTTACGCTTCTTCCATAGTACGATACCGACAACCAGTATGATACCTCCGGCTATGACCGGATAAAACGAACTGATCCCACCTCCGTTACTGCTGATACCGAACAGGCTGGTTGAGCCACCGGGACCGCCCATACCAGACGGTTCGCCTGTTCCCGTAGCGGAGCTTCCCGTTGTTGTACCTGTCTTGGTGCCGGCACTACTGGAAGCTGTGCCAGTTGTTCCGGAACCCGATGTAGATGAGAGATCGAGAACTTTTGTGGTACTTAAATCATTACCATTGGCATCTTTCCATTTCATGACGAGCGGGACGGATGAAAGATCACGGCAGGTAAACGTCAGATCGAAACTTCCGGAATCATCTGCTGCGAGGCTGCCGATCGCATATTGAGGGTACGTTCCCGTGCCTGTTGCCGGGGAATCAACGGTCACCAGGAGCCCTTTTGCATCTGTGATTCCTGTGTTGGTCACATCCCCGGTAATTTCGTAATACGAACCTTTTGAGGTGAGGGCGACATTATTCACGACCGGTACCGCGGCAGTTTTATCGTTGCCGAACGTGATGGGAAGG
>JAPKXU010000184.1 GCA_026394655.1 Methanoregula sp.
CACGTCAATCAGTGTAACCGGCGAATACGACCACGAGTTTAGAACCCGGCTCATCGAGATAGTCCGTGGACACTCCAAAGATCACCGTGACGATCTCAAACAATTCGTCATCTCACTGGTAACCAATCAGGACGGGATTCCTGTATTCATGGAACCGTTATCCGGAAACGCATCTGATAAAAAGATCCTGCTCAAATCGATCCAGGCAGTAAGAAACAACCTGGCTACCCAACAAACGATTTATCACATGGCAGATTCTGCATTTTACACCAGCGGGAATATCCAATCTCTCGGCCAGCATTGCTTCTGGATCAGTCATGTTCCCATGACGATAAATGAAGCAAAAGAACTTGTTGCATCAGAAGTCTCATGGACTGCCTGCGAGGATATCCGGTACAAATATGCGGTCTACGAGCGTGAATATGGCGGGATACAGCAGAGATGGGTCATGTTTCACTCCGCTGAACAACAAAAACGGGTTGATGCAAAGTTAATGAGCCGGCTTGAGAAGCAGATGAAAAAAGATAAAACTGCGTTGAAAAAACTATGCTCGAAAGGATTTGCCTGTGAACCGGATGCACGCGCCGTTGTTGAACGTTGGAATGCCAAGAATCCCCGGTACCGTATCGCAGATGTGGGAATAACTTCAGGACAACGGCGTAAATCCGGTAAACGCGGTCGCCCGACAAAAGATGAAACGTGTGAAGTTGTCTACAGAGTTTCATGCAAGGTCGCTCTCGATGAGAATTGGGTACTCAAGACGCAGGAACATGCCGGGCGGTTCATCCTTGCCAGTAATGACGTCAGTATCGATCCGGAAACTATGCTCGAATACTACAAGGAACAGAATTCGGTTGAACGGGGATTCCGATTTCTCAAAGATAAGCGATTCCATGTTTCAGAAGTCTATCTCAAAAATGAGAACCGTATTGCTGCGCTGTCTATGCTCATGGTGCTCTGTCTCCTGCTATACTCGGTGGCAGAATGGCTGTTCAGGAAGATCCTCAAAGAGCGGAATGCCACTGTCATGAATCCGAGAAATAAACCTACTGCAAAACCTACGATGAAAAGGGTGTTCTTTTTGTTTCGGAGGGTTCGTCAAGTGTTGGAACTTGTAGGTTCTACGGTCCACTGTCGTTTGTTGAATGTCAATGAAGAAATAATTCGTATTACCGGCATGTTTGGAGCGGGCTTTGAAAAATACTATTCCTGAAAAAATAACTGCCGAATGTCGGTTCAACCCACCTTTGGAGAATCCCCTCTTCTTCCATTCTGAATAAGGGATTGAGAGAATCTTCTTTCTAATCTCGTCGGAATCGTGTCGATCAATCTGATATTCTGGTGATACCAAATCGAGAGATTTCTTCTTACTGATGAGATAATGAGCAAGTTCCCGCGCTTTGAGGAATATCATGTAATTCCAAGAAGTCTCTTTCTCCTGATAACGAACGGTCTTATTGAGCCAGGTATTGAGTTCAGCCGTGACCTTTTGCGCTCCCGAAGATCGCAATTTCAAGGTAAAATTATCCGTCCTCAGGAAATCTTTCTTATCGATAATCCCCTTTTCAACGATACTGAGGACTGCGAGATCCACGAGAAATCGGAACAACTCCTGCATATCGTAAGCGAGACTGTATTTACCGATCTGCATCTCGTGTAAGAAACCTACGTGAGCATCGAGGCCACTGGCATTAATGGCGCGTAAACATTCCGCTTCCAACAGGCCATATCCGTAATTCAGCATACAGTTAACTGGAAAGGCTCAGCATATGGTGTCCCTTTTCAATTACCATTATCATTTTAATTGCCAGTATAATCATCAAGATACCAGCAATCATAAGACTAATACCAGTCACATAGAGCGTCTTGTAACTCATATACCCACCAACTATCAAAACCAACCTTCCAAACACTTATATCAGAACGGCTTCAATCTGAACTATAGTTCGAAATAGAACTATATCGGAATCGAACTATAGATATGACTAATCTATTCAAATTTTCACCACATCGCGGAAAAGCGAGGAGTTTACTAGCTATGTACATACTCCATACGCTCCAGCACCAGCAAAAATCCGGTTACGACATCCTCCGAGAGATCAAAGAGGTGACAGGAGGGACGTGGGTTCCAAGCAAAGGCACCCTTTATCCCTTGCTCCACCAGCTCGAAGCGGAGGGGCTCATTATTGTAGCTTCAACAGAGTCACGGGAACGAACCGCTTTTGCGCTGACCCCACAGGGGCTTGAGACCCTTAAAAAGATCATCGCGAGGGGCGGGGAGCACTACAAAAAACTCGCGCATTTCCGGCACCTCATCCTTGCGATCTTAGGCAGCGGAACATGCCAGGTCACGGGACTTCTTTTTGAGATAAAGATGCTCGTTGAAGATATGCCGCCAGGAAAGGAAAAAGTGGTCGGGGAGATTCTCGAAGACTGCCGCGATAAACTCAAAAAAGTGATCTGATATGACTGTAGCACTACATATCGAAAACCTGACCCGGCGTTTTAACGATCTGGTCGCCGTGAATAATATATCATTTGACATCGAACACGGGGAAATTTTTGGCCTGCTTGGCCCCAATGGTGCCGGGAAGACCACGACCCTCTCCATGCTCTCCACCATGCTCAAACCCACATCTGGGAGAGCGACGGTCAATGGCATCGATATAGAACACGATGAAGACGGTGTCAGGAAATCCATTGGCATTGTCTTCCAAGACCAGAGTCTTGACGAAGAACTGACGGCTTGGGAAAACATGGACTTTCACGGGCGGCTCTACCGTATCCCCGCAGACATACGAAAGCAACGGATCACTGAACTTCTCAAACTCGTTGAGCTTGAAGACCGGAAAAATGACATTGTCAAAACATTTTCAGGTGGGATGAGGAGACGCCTTGAGATCGCCCGTGGTCTTCTCCACCATCCTTCGGTCCTCTTCTTAGACGAACCAACGCTTGGTCTTGACCCCCAGACCCGCAACCATCTCTGGCAGTATATTGCCACCCTGGCACGGGAGAAGGGGATCACTATCATCCTCACCACGCATTACATGGAGGAGGCCGACCGGTTGTGCAACCGGGTCGCTATTATCGATCACGGGAAGATCATCGCCCTTGACACTCCAAAAAACCTAAAAGACGGGATTGGCGGGGACGTCGTGACCATCCGGTCTCCGGACCCGGCAGCTATTGTTGCAGCGCTGACTGAACCCTGGATCACCCGCGTGGAACAGCATAACGATGAGGTGATTGTCAGCCTGCAGAACGCCGAACAGCATATCAGCACCATCGTAACGCTGCTCACCGCAAAACAGGTCCCCATCAAGTCCATCGCGATACACAAACCGACCCTTGAGGATGTGTTCCTCTCCTTTACCGGAAAAACCATCCGAGAGGAGGATGCGGACCATAAAACCAATATGCGGATGTACCAGAGGATGGTGAGGCATTAATCATGGACATCATCTACACCATCTGGCTCCGGAATATGAAACGCTATATCCGGTCCAAAAGCCGGATCATCGGCAGTATCAGCATGCCGCTCTTCTTTTTACTCTTCTTAGGTTTCGGCCTGAATTCCGTTGTGCAGTTGCCCGGGGTGGGAGGGAACTATATCGTATTCCTGATCCCGGGCATGGTCGCCATGAGCGTATTGTTCACGTCGGTTTTTTCCGGGATTCAGATCATCTGGGACAAACAGTTCGGCTTTTTGAAAGAGACACTTGTAGCACCGGTCTCGCGGCTTGAGATTATGTTAGGTCAGACTGCCGGTGGGGCAACAACTGCAGTCCTCCAGGGATTTATGATCCTTGTCCTCTCGGTGTTCATCGGGCTCCATATCTCAAATCCGGCTGGTTTTCTGATTGCATTCGGATTCATGATCCTGATTGGTATATCATTCACCGCGTTTGGCATTGCGATTGCATCGCGGATGGAAGATATGACCGGTTTCCAGCTCATCATGAATTTTGTCGTCTTTCCCATATTCGGCCTGTCCGGGGCGCTCTTTCCTATCAGCTCATTGCCGGCATGGATGGGACCGGTTACCCTGCTCGATCCGCTGACGTATGGTGTGGAAGGGATCCGGTACGGTCTCACCGGCGTTTCACAGGTTAACCCGTTGGTCTGTGGTGCGGTTATTGGAGGTTTCACCGTAGTGATGACCATACTCGGAGCATTCCTGTTCAGGAAAATCAGGATCTGAATGAAAAAAAGAGTAAGAAATTTCTGGAGTAGTTAAATGACTGACCCAAACAACGATGTTGGCCCTGAATGCATCGCAATTGGGCTCTGTAGAACGGAAAAAAAAGAAGAATAAATGAAAATTGAGAGGAGAGTTAAAAAAATGAAACGAATAATGGTTTTATTCAGTTTTATCGCGCTGACATGCCTTATCTCAGTTGCGGGGGCGGCCACCAGTACCGTCTCGGTAATGAATCCCCAAGATGCCGCAGCGCTTGTCTATGTATCCGGGTATGATCTGACCCCCGGTGTTTTTTACCCGGGTGAGACCGGCACCCTGACGGTTCATGTCACCAATGCGGCAAATGCTTCCGTGGCAGTATCCCAGCCGGATCTTATGGATCCCCACGTCGACATCGTGAACAACGGTGCATTTGCCACCTCCACGTCAATTGGACCGGGGGGAACGGTCGATTATACGTTCGTGATACGTGCCGATGGTACCGATGGAACATATCTCCCGCTCTTCTCCGTTTCAACAAATGCGTGGGGTACCTCCGCGATCCATTCCCAGATCAAGCTCAAAGTGGATTCAACCGAGGTAAGGGCAAGTGTCTCGAACAAACCCAATACATTCTCCCTTGAAAAGACGGATACGGTGAATGTAAGTATCGTGAACCCGCGGCTCGGAGATATATCCGATGTCCTGATCGTTGCATCTTCCCCGGGAAGTGATATATCCCCCTCAGAAGAGTACGTTGAGTCCATCCCGGCAGGCACTTCTGTAAAAGTTCCGTTCGCCATCACCCCGCACCAGCAGTCCAATGTAACCTTCAAAGTCAGCTTCCGCAACGGGGATAACGTTCACTCGATGACTGTTGTTCTGCCCCTGAACCTCGGAGTGGATAAATCTGCGGCAATCCCGGTAATAAATAATGTAGCGCTGGCCAGCAATGCCGGATCCTACACGATGACCGGCGAGGTCGGAAATGCCGGCATCACCAATGCCCAAGGCATGATCATCTCAGTCGGTGCACCGGTAAAGCCGGTGGGTCCGTACCCGAACTATGCTATCGGCTCGCTGGCATCGAATGATTTTACGAGGTTTACGCTGACATTTACCTCCACGGATCTCTCCGTTGTACCGGTTCAGGTCCAGTGGAAGGATTCACAGGGTACCACCCAGTCATCGACAATTACCCTTGATCTTCATACGCTTGCGGAAGGATCCCCGGGTGGGATACGCAGCTCCGCAACCGGCAGCACTACCGGTCTCAATTCATTCTATCTCGTCATAGCGGGTGTCATCATCGTAATTGCAGGCATTGTCCTGTACATGAAGCGAAAATGGATCACATCGAAAATGAAGAAGCAATAAAACCGGGTCTTACGAATGACACGACTCGATGATGAACCCGGGCGGCTGCGATTTGAGGATGAAGATATGACAGACACGGATGAACAAATATATTGGATTTCTGACACAACAAGTGAAGTTTCGCCGGTAAAAACGGAGGCGAAGGTAGCTAGCCTCATACAAAAGATACGCGGCAATCCCTTATTACTCGGGGGACTGGTCGTCCTCATCATCCTTGCTGCCATCGGGGGGCTTCTTTACTGGAATGACCTTCAGAGTAAGGTGTACATCGAAAATTCCCAGATTGCCGCTCCGGTGATCTCGATCAATCCCACAAGCCCGGGCATTATCACTGATGTGTATGTTTCCGTAGGGGATCTGGTCAGGAAGGACCAGATACTCGCAAAGGTCGGAGATCAGGTTCTTGTTGCAAAGACCAGCGGTGTGATCACGGGTGTTGAAAATACCCCGGGCCAGTTGGTAAACCCACCCTTGGATCCCAAACCTGTGATCTCCATGATCGACACCAGGGAGCTCCGTGTTGTCGGAAGGGTACAGGAAGATAAGGGCCTCAAGGATATCGCACCCGGCCAGCACGTGATGTTTACCGTCGATGCCTACCCCTCCAACCAGTACCAGGGCGTGGTCGATAAAGTCGCACCGTCTTCCCGTACGGGGGACATCGTCTTTTCCATCTCCGACAAGCGGCAGGAGCAGGAATTTGAGGTCAAGGTCTCCTATGATGTAACAGTTTATCCTGAGCTGAAGAACGGCATGTCTGCGAAGATGTGGATCTCAAAATAATTTCCTTCACATGGCAGTAAATATCCGGAACCGGTGGCTGATTCTTCTCACGGTCATGATAGGCACCTTTCTGGGCGCCATGGACCAGACCGTCGTATCCCTTGCCGTACCGAAGATCATGCTGGATTTCAATATCCTTACTGCCGATGCAGCTTGGATAGCAACCGCATACATCCTGGCGAACGCGGTCTTTGTACCGGTATGGGGCAAACTCGGGGACACGATCGGTCGGAAGAAAGTCTACATCTGGGGTTTTTCCATCTTTATCGTAGGCTCGATCCTCGCCGGTTTCGCTTGGGATCTTAGCTCGATGATCCTCTTCCGCATCATCCAAGCGGTCGCGAGCTCTGCCGACTACCCGACCGCCATGGCGATCATCGCGGTAAATTTCAGCAACGGGAAGGAACGGGCACAGGCCCTCGGAATCTGGTCCTCATCCTTTGCACTCGCCATCGTCTTCGGCCCTCTCGTTGGTGGCCCGCTCATCGATATCTTCGGATGGCGTTCGGTCTTCCTGATCAATCTGCCCATCGGCCTGATCGGGATCGCGATGGCCCTCACCTTTGTCCCGGAGTCGGTGAGCGAAAAGAAGAGCGTCTCCTTCGACTGGTACGGTGCGTTAACGCTGGGTACCTCCCTTGCCCTCCTCGTATTTGGCCTGGACCGGGGATACGACTGGGGCTGGACATCACTCCCTATCATACTCTGTTTCGCAGGGTCGGGGCTGTTTATGTACATATTCTACCTGATCGATTCCCGGCATCCGGAACCGATCATTGATTTCAGTTTTTTCAGGATCCCCGCCTTCGTCTTTACCCTGGTCAATAATTTCCTGATCTTCATGTGCCTGATGGGAGGGATGTTTCTGATCCCTATCTTCGACCAGACTTTTCTCGGCCTGACGGCTACCGAGACGGGGCTCCAGTTCATCCCCATGGCATTCGCTATCATGCTCGCCGCGCCTATCGGGGCTGGCTTGGTCGGGAGGCTCCAACCACGCTATGTGATCGCTCTGAGCACCCTTGTGGCGGGAATCGGATTGTTCCTGTTCGTCGGTCTGGACGTCCGTTCCAGCTCAATGGATATTATTATTCCGCTCGTTGTCATGATGTTCGGCATGGGCTTTGGCATGTCGCAGCGCACAGGCGTTATCGCGGCAGTCGTTCCCAACGAGGAGATCGGCAGCGCCTCGGCGGTTCTTGCCTTGGTTCGTAATATTTCCGGTGCGTTTGGGATCGCCATCTTCGCCACCCTGCTCAACATGTCCGTTGAAGATAATATGCTGGCCATCTCGGCTCACTCCGTGGTGAACGTGCACACGCCCGCGGTGATGCAGACCGCTACCATGCTTATGTACCTCGATGCACAGATCCTTGCCTACCACACTATCTTTGTCGTCGGCTCTCTCATCATGATCGTAGCGGCTGTGCTCGCGCTTCTTATCGACGTGAAAAAAACGGAGATGGGAATGGGGGGAAAGGAGGTTGTTCTGGAAATATGAATCATCATTATCCCTCGAATAGTAAGGACCGGTTCAAGCTATGCGTTCTAAAGAGGGGGATATCTTTCGGACAAGAACGGTTTTGGGTTATCTCACCCACACTTGATCTATTTTAAGACCTTTTTTTTCGGGCTTACTGCCAAATGTGCCGTTTTTTTAAAAACTTGCGAAATGACAGGCTCGGGTTACCAGAGGATCGATGAGGGAAAACCGAGCGCTTTTTAACCCGGCACCCTCCCTCTCCGGTCATTCATACCGCAACAGGCAGTATATGTTTCCGCATCCCTTGCAGCACCTGTAATGAGTCATTACTTTTTGGACGCTTCATCCCACAATGGAATAGCGCGCTATTTTCGGGACTATTGAGGGTCTAATCTCGTAGGAGTTCTTGGGTTCGAATCCCATCCCTCGCATTATTCCCTTTTCTACATACTTTAATTCATCATATATGCGAAACGCCGTAAAAAGGGGTTTGGCATGGCTCGTTGTTGGTATACCACTTGTGCACGTTGCTGTATGTCACTCCCCTCCGTGCTTCCCGACCCGGCAAATCATGATACATGAACCGTTATTCCAGCGTTCACATTCCGATCCTTTACAGGGAATAAGCCCGACAGTTGGATCCTTCGCTCTTGCCTTTTCAACCGCTTCTTGTTCACAACATCACAGGGTTACCATGGAACTGACTGGTATCCGGTAGACAGATCTGATAAGCCTTTTTATCTATCCCCCGCAACCTTTCTTTGTGGACGCACTCTCTCACGCCCTGATAACCTATATCCTGTTCACTGCACCCGGGTTATCCCCTCTCATCCCGTTTGCTATTCTCGGCGCGGTGATCCCGGACGCAGATATTATCTTTCCGGCAATTTCTGACAAGACTCCTTCGCTGTACCTGTTCACGCATGGTGGAATTGCACACAGTATTTTTGGAGTGTTTGTTTTATCCCTGCTGTCATATGGCGCAGCCGGTCTGCTCGCGGCTGCCGGCATCATCCCGACCGGCGTTTTTACTGCAGCCGGTGTGTACGGGGTTGCTGCAATCTTTGCTGGCGCTCTACTACACGTGGCGATCGATGTGACTGCCTGCCCAGGTATCCCAATCATTGCCCCGTTCTCCGACCGGAAATACACACTCGGAATCCTCCCTGGTCCCAGTGTGCTTCTCGCCGGCGTAGCGCTCGGGGTCGTTGTTGTGACGCTGCTTTCGCTCCTGCCGTTCTCTTTTGCAATCATGCTCTACGGGGGCACGGTCATTATCTATATTGCAGTAAGGCTTGGCGTGTTTCTGATTGCGGATGTAAAACTTTCCGGAAGGAAAATACCCTCCATCAACCCGCTTCGTTGGCTGGTAGTACAGGAGGATGAGAGTTCGTACAAAATCCGGTACTACACACCCTTCCGTGGGTACTCGGACGAGGTAATATTTGAGAAGTTCAGGGATACTGACGCACGTGAACTCGCGGGTGTTCTAAAATCCCCGGAAGTTCGCCGTTTTCTCTTCCATTCGTATATCGTGACTGCTGAACGGAGCGGATCGGTCCTTACCCTTGTAGATCCGCTTCGGGAGAAAGGGTACCTGTACTACCCTTTAAAATTCAAGCGGGTCGTCGTGAAACTGGATTGAACGGTCTGGTGCCGGAGAAAAATCATTTCCTCTGATGTAACCCCTTTCCTCAGGAGGATAATCAGGGTGCGGTTACTTGAACAATTTCGTTTATTTTCCCGAAGACGACGCAGAGGAACTACAGGATTCCATAATCTTCTTCTGTGCCAGGTCCCGCTGCTTATACCCCCGTAAGAAAGTGATCCGGTTACGATTGCACCGTGCGCTGGGAACAAAACGACACTATCCGGGTCTGTCCCTCGGGAGTTCCAGCAAAATTTCGCAGCATCGCACCGCCCGTGGTAATGTCTGCAACGTGAAACCGGACTAAAAAGGGCACCTGCCTTCGCAGTCACAGGTTCGTTAACCAGTTTTTCCAATTTGGCTTTCCTGAAATCCTCCTGATATAACGATGACACATCGGGAATCTTTTTTTACTTTGATCCGCATTGAATTAAACAAAGGAGATTGTGACATGAGATACAAATATTTCCTGCCGGCATGCCTTGCCGTGATTCTTGTTCTTGCCTGCCTGCCACCTGCCAGTGCCGCCGCACCGATTGGCGGTAACCAGGGCTGGTATGCAGTGCACTGCAATGTTGATGGCGCCCAAGTCTACTTCGATGGAACGTATATGGGGGACATCGTCGGAGGCGTCCTCACGATTCCGGTGTATTCTACCGGTACCCCGTATAAGAATTATGCCGTCAGTAAATCCGGGTACACAACGTACTCCGCCCCGGTCGTCGGGGTGCCCGGCATTGGCGAGACGATCAATCTCTATGCCACGTTAAACCCGGTCGTACCGACAACACCCGCATCCATCGGTGGCAACCAGGGCTGGTATGTCGTCCACTGTAACGTGCCCGGCGCGACAGTCATGTTCGACAACACAGTCGAAGGTGTCATTACCCAGCAGGGGACGCTCACGGTGCCAGTCTATACAACCGGCACCCCGTTCCAGACTTACACAGTCTCGATGAACGGTTATGTCCCGTACACGAGCCCGATCACCAGTTTCCCCGGGAACGGGCAGTCGGTTGACCTCTATGCCACGTTAAACCCGGCGCCTACCCCGGTACCGACAAAATCCCCAGTACCGGTAAGCCTTGTCATCATCGGTATTGGCATAGCAGGGCTCGCCTGTATGAGGAAAGGGCGGTTCTGATCCGGATTAACCCTATTTTTCTCGTTTTATATACGGCAGTTTCTTTCCTGCCGATTTCCAGAACCTGACGACAATACGGGAGCTGTCAAGTCACGTGCATGACGGAACCTGTAACGATAACATGCTCTGTTGCACAGGAACTCCGGTAGAAACACACCGTGCTGCCAGAGCATTTTTTATCATGCCCGATACCAAACAGTCAGTCATGAAGGAAGATACGCGGTGGAAGGTAATCGCAGGGATCGTGCTTATCGTGCTCTCCATTTTGATCTATGTAGCTGATTTCCTGATTTTTCGGGACGCCCAGCACCTGTTTCTCTTCTTTATCGGGGACCTCGCATTCATACCGATCGAGATCCTTATTGTGTCCTTGATTATCGACCATCTCCTCGGGTCGCGGGAGAAGCAGCAGCGGATGGAGAAACTGAACATGGTGATCGGGATGTTCTTCTCTACAATCGGCACACCACTCCTTGCCATGCTATCCCGTGCCGATCCGAATATTGCCTCGGTTCAGCCGCATCTGGTCGTTGGTGAAGGATGGCAGGCAAGCCAGTACCATGATGTTCAGGTATGCCTTGAAGCCCACCGGTGCAATATCGAGTCCTCCCGTATTGATAAAGAAGTCCTGCGGAATGTTCTTGTGCAGCACGAGGACTTCCTGTTCCGGCTTGTCGAGAACCCGCTGGTCTTTGAGCACGAATCTTTCACCGATCTCCTCCTTGCAGTGAACCATCTGACCGAGGAACTGAAGGCGCGAGGGGACCTCTCGGTGCTCCCGGCAGCGGATCAGGCACACCTCACGGTTGACATGCAGCGTGTGTATGTCCGGCTGGTGCACCAGTGGCTTCGCTACATGGAATACCTGCGAGACCATTACCCGTACCTCTTCAGCCTTGCGATGCGGAAGAATCCCTTTGACCCGTCGGCGTCGGTCGTAATCGGCGGATGATCACAGCTTGGAGTGTGCCACGATTCGGGTGTCCGATGGTACCGGGTCATATTTTTTATAAAGAGACCAGGATGCGCTCGACACTGCACGAGAAAAGATAACAGATTATTGAACAACCACGGGTTCTGAATATCGACACCGATCTGATCTATGGGGATATCTGTCAGATACGATTGACAATAAACGCTAAAATCGTAGATTATAACTGACGATTTTACATTTTACGACGGATAAACGGGATGCTGTTATATACAACTCCTTGACTACCTGTTCCGACGGGGGCGGGGCATTGTGGGTTGGCAGATGGGCAATCCCCCAAATCCCGGTTATTTTCCCCGCCGCGTATAACCCCGACCCGTCCCTTCTCCACTGCAAGCTCAAAGCCAAGGTCTTCAAGGTACTTCCGGCTCGTGCCTTCACCGTGGATCAACAGTTCTACGAGATCTTCTTTTTCATCAATGTCCGTGTGGAGCCGGAACGAATCGATTACCTCGCAGGAGAGCCCGGCATCCTCTGCAATCTTCATGTGCTTGTTAAAACTCGTCCCATAGTAATCGACGTGGAACCGGGCGGGCTCCGCGAGGAAGATCACGTTCGTCCCCCCGCCGCGCCCGGGCACCATCGCCATATCCTTTTTAGTTGCACAGACCCGTTCGATCGCGCTGCTCGTTGCCAGCGGGAGGTCAGCCATGATGATCAGCATCTGCCCGCCGATGGACTGGGGGATGATCGAGTTTAAGGTCTGGTTCAGGTCAGCGTCCTTCACCGTCACCTGCACATCGTCACTGTCAAACAGTTCTGTGCCGACGACCACTGGGCTGCACCCGGCGCCTTTTACTGCGGTGATCACGTCGGTGAGCATTGCACGGGCAAAGGTCTCCCGCTCCTCCTGGTTGAGGATGCAGGAGAGCCGGGTCTTGGGGTTGACCGGTTTATAGGGGATAAATGCGTGAGGGAACATCTCTTACGCAGCTATGCAGGGCATCCACAAAAAGATGCTGATAGTGAACAGGAACTCCGGAGAAACCTCTCCAACCAATCTTCCAAAACGCCGGACAACATCAATCCCGTATCGTTCAGGATAGAAAAATCATCACGCGAACCTGCCATCGCAACAAATTTTCTCCGGTGAACGATTGGGCATTCACGTCCCGCAAAACAGGGCTTGAACCAGTACATCAGTCTGCGAAAAACTAAAAAAGGGGATGATTCGTTCGCTGTCGCGTTACGCACACCGGAAGGAGTAACCCAGAATGATAGAGAGGATCCCCCAGAACACGAAGTATGCCCCGATAAAGATGAGTGCCAGCACTGCGCCGAAAATGGGCAGGATGATGATTAAAAAACCGCAGACGAGTGAGATGATCCCCTGGAGCGCGAAAATACCGCGATGGGTCATGTATTTTTCAGTTGATGCAAGGATCAGGCAGATCAGTCCTGCCACAAACAGGGCAATTCCCACGAGCGTGAAGATGACTCCCCCCATCACCACGGGTGACAGTATGGTTACTATACCGAAGAAGAACCCGATGATCCCGAGGATGGCAAGGAGTGCCGCGTTTTTCCAGCCACCGGGGGATACAGCTGCTATCATGAGTGCTCCAAACGAGAGCACTATGATGAAGATCCCAATAAGTTCTACAAGGACAGTTGCCGAGATACCGGGGAACAATACTATCAGCAGTCCGAAGACCACTGCCAGTAAACCAATAAGGACGAGCGCTCCCCATTTTACATGGGTGACCTGAACAGCCACCACCGTGTCATCTGTCATAATGTTACCGTATAATCCATCTCGGATTGCGGTATTTAATGATTGTGACACCGTTCCTGGTTGCCGATCACTGGCATCCCCGCTCCTTACCTGTCGGGATGCCGGATTAGATCCGGTATATGCAGGCGGATTTCCGCGCCGTTATTGCCTGCTTCCGTCAGGAATATTTGTACGTGATATACAGGACAAAATCCCCGCTGCCACCCACTGAGGTCACGAGAATGTGATAATCCCCGACAGAGGGATAGGGAATGTCGATCTGTTCGCTGGGACTGAACCCCGCGGATTTGTAATCGTAATTATGGCTGGTGGGGTCAAGCCCTTTCTGCACATACAGGTCAAAATCTGTATTTTGCGGACCGACCAGCCGGATCGAGTACAAGGAGGTTGTGGGATCCCGGATCGTGGTGGTAATCCGGTACGAACCCCCGTTATCGACATGCCCGTAGAGGGTTTCAGATGGCGTGTGGGAATAACCGGTAGTGGTGGTGGGGGTTAGCGTCGTCTTTGTTGTAATGGCAGGTGTCGGTGCTGCCATAATCCCTACAGCTGCAAAAAAAATGATGACTAAAAATAAGATCCCGAATATCACGAGGACCCAGCCCAAAGTTGACATGCCTTTCTTTGCCTGCGGAGGTGCCTGTGGGGGCTGAGGCTGGGGAAATGCAGGAGCCGGTGCCTGTACGGGTGCAACAGGCAGAGGTGCTCCGCACTGTTCACAGAATTTGCCTTCCGGTGTGTTCTTTTGGCAATTTGGGCAGATTACGATGGTTAACGCCCCCAAGGTTCAGGTTAAATTATCTACCGGAAATTAATTAATCTTTTGATTCGCCTGAACGGTTCAGGTGCCAAAAGGATATCCTGATTGGTGTCAGGGGGTCACCAGACACGCGGAGGCAGCACTTGACCGTGTTGCATGTTTGAGGGCATCGGGAAGCGATCCTCAGGCACCCTCCATCCGCATGATCCACGCCATCAGCCGCCCTGCCCGGCTCCGCTTCAACCGGATCGCGGAGTCCGTGCACATCTCGTGGCAGCAGTAACAGCGGATGCACTTCGCCCGGTTGATCTGCGGGACATTTCCCGTCATCGTTATTGCGCCCACCGGGCAGCCCCGTTCGCACTTCCGGCATGCTTTGCACTGCGTTGCATCGATCTCCGGTCTGGGTACATACAGCCTCCCGGCTGCCTGCATGAGCGAGAGGAGAACGGAGTGCTTCATCCCCCGGTTGCCCCCCTGGTACGATGCGGGTTTCCGGTAATCCGGGACAATGCACTGCTTGATATCATCCCCGACAAGCCGGATACCGGAACCGTCGGCGGCATACAATCCACGCTCTACAGCAGCGGCGATCGTGCAGACTTCCATCGGGTCGATGCCGATGAGCCGTGCCGCCGTCGCATCGAGCGCGCTGTAATCCGCGCTCGCGAGGATGACCCCGATCTTTCTTGGCGATCCGGCAGTCGGACCATTCCCCTCCATACCGAAGACCGCGTCCATCACCTGCAACCGGGGTTTCACGACCATGTTGATATCGACAAGCATCTTCCCGAAGGCTTGTTCGGTGGGAAACCGGGCGTGAAGCGAGAGTTTCTCAAGACCAGGAATGAGCCCGAACAGGTTCTTTGTCCCGCCGCTCATGCAGGTCCACATATGCGTCTTCAGCTTGGAAACGACAACAATGGCATCCGCCGACAGCGCCGGGTTGATGATGGGCAGTTGTCTCACCACCGCCCCATCCGTTGTTGGGACGATGGTGAAACCGGTATCGGTGTTCAGCTCCGCCCCGAGTTCCTCTGCAACCCGGTCATACCCGGCACCAGCGTATGCCCGTTTCAGGTTCGCTTCGGTATACGGGATTGCGGCAGCGGGACTGTCCGCGATTACGACCCGGCACCCGTGCTCCCGGAGGAGTTGGATCACTGCCCGGAGGACTTCCGGATGGGTTGTCACGCACCGGTCAGGTGCAAGCCCCTGGAGCAGGTTCGGCTTGACAAGGACAGTATTCCCCGGCGCGGCAAACGCACCGATGCCCCCGCAGAGATCGACCGCCCGTTTCACGGCAGCAAACACAGTGTCGCGCCCGTAGTCTTCGCACCGGACAACAGCGACGGTCTTAACGGGTGTTCTTTCAGGAGTAATGGGCAGGGTCTCGATCATGGTATCGGGCATGGTCGTTATGTCCCACGGCGTGATCAGACCGGAGTGATCTCTTTCTCGCGCCGGAACCTGTCGGGAGGGATATGCATCTCAAACCGTGTGCCCTTTCCGGGCTCACCGGTCTCAGTGATGGTAATTTTGGTCATTGCGAGGATCTCGCGGACAAGGAACAGACCCCACCCGGTATTTTTCCCAACCCCGCGTTCAAAACATTTCTCCTTATAGGTTGCGGGTATGCCTTCCCCATTGTCTGCGAATACGAGCACAACCCCGCGAGAATCCTCCACTAAAGAGATGTGGATCTCTGTCACGTTCCCACCAAAACGTATTGCATTGTCAAACAGGTAGAAGATCGCCCTCTCGAATATGGGGTCGGCACAGACGGCGGCATTCCCGCAGTTCCCGACAACCCGGATGGTCTTTAAGTCGAAAAGTTCTCCTGCGCGGCGGACAGCGGAACGGATCATCTGCCAACGGGGAGGTTCGATGCCAAGATACTGGTATTCCTTGGCATACTGGAACTGGGTGCGGATCTTATTGAGGGCATTCTGTTCTTTTTCCAGGTACGACTTCATTGTCGGGTCTTCGATCAGCATGCTCAGGAGCTCGGTATACCCGTTGACGGCAGTCAACTGGTTCAGAACATCGTGGCGGGTGATGCTGCCGACCAGCTCGAGCTTTTTGTTCAGGGCGATGATCTGCTGTCTCTGGCGCTCCAGATCCACCGCTGTATCAATCAAAATAAGCAGAGCGGGGATGGCTGAGGCAACGGGTTCCGGCAGCACGAAGTAGTGTGCCCGGTGCAGCAGGGTTTCCTGCGCGACATGGGGGGAGTAACTGGCGGATACAAGGATCACCGGGAGTTCTGGACACTGGCTTTGCAGCACACCGATGAGGGTAAGAGGTGCCTGTCCCGGATCATCGTGCAGTACAATGACCACGTCTACAGTTCCCGTCCTGTACAGTTCTCCCACGGCTTCGGGTGAGGGCGTGGCAATAACCCGGCATTTTCCTGTTTCGTTCAGGCGGCGCAGAAGCTCCTCGTGCCGACCGGTCTTCTCCTCAATAAGAGCAACCGAAATCATACCTCGTTACGCTGATATTGAACGGCTGTATCATTATGTTTATCCCCCCGGATTTTTTCATCCCCGTTTTTTGAGGGGCGAATGTCGTCCCGGCAGTACCACCAGCTTTTTTTAATGGGGCGTGAACCTGTACCCATGCAGCGTCGCGTGATCACGTTCTCCAGAAACGTCTTTCTTCCTCTCACCACGGTCTGCCGGAACCGGTGCGGGTACTGCTCGTTCCGTACACCGGTGCAGGCAGGCTGCGTCATGGCACCCTCAGACGTGGAGCAGGTCCTTATACGCGGCGCACAGGCAGGCTGCACGGAAGCGCTCTTCACCTTTGGCGAGCACCCGGAGGAGGAGCCGGGGTTCGATGCCTGCATCCGTGCAACCGGGTATGCGACCATTCTCGATTACTGCATGGCGATGAGCAGGGCAGGTATCGGGTACGGCATCCTGCCGCACACGAACGCCGGGATCCTCACGTACGAGGAGATGGAGCGGCTGCGGCAGGTGAACGCGAGCATGGGGCTGATGCTCGAAACTACGGCGGATCTCCCGGCGCACAAAGGATCGAAAGGGAAATCTCCTGAAGTCCGGCTTGCCATGCTGGAAGATGCAGGCAGACTCAAAATCCCATTCACCACGGGTCTTCTCTTAGGCATCGGTGAAACCGTGGCAGATAGAGAGGAGTCGCTAGTCGCGATCCGGGACGTTCACCGGCGCTACGGGCACATACAGGAAGTGATCCTCCAGAACTTCTGCCCCAAGCCCGGAACAGTAATGGCGGCATTCCATGTGCCCTCAACCGAAGAGATCTGTGCGACGGTCCGGCTGGCACGAGAGATCCTGCCAAAAGAGATCGCGGTCCAGATCCCGCCCAACCTGATCGATGCCGCGCTGCTCATCGGGTGTGGGGTGGACGATCTCGGCGGTGTATCCCCTCTCACGATCGATTACGTGAACCCGGAGCACCCGTGGCCCGCGATTGCCGAACTCAACACCATCGTTGGCGATGCTCTGCTGCGGGAGCGCCTCTGCATTTATCCGAGGTACATTGAAAAAGGCTGGTATCACCCTGACTTGCAACCCCTAATAAAGCGGCTCGAACAAACCATTAAGCAAGGGAGCAGGTGACCGTGAAACAAAAAGACCTCCTGTACACAGGCAAGGCAAAATCGGTGTACCGTACTGATGCGAAGGGAAAACTCATCGTAGAGTTCCGGGACGACATCACTGCCTTTGATGGCGGCAAAAAGGATGTTCTGGCGAAGAAGGGGAGTTACAACGCGGAGGTCTCCCGGTTCATCTTTGAGTATCTCGAAGAGCACGGGGTCAAAACTCATTTTCTTTCCATGATCGACGAACGGCGGATGGTCGTACGCGAACTCGCGATGGTCCCGCTCGAAGTGATCGTGCGAAATGTTGCCGCAGGCTCTATCGTGCGCAACTATCCATTCAAAGAGGGCACACCCTTAAACCCGCCCGTTATCGTGATCGATTACAAGGACGATTCCCGCCATGATCCGATGTTGAACGATGATCTGATCATCGCGCTCGGGCTCACCACAGCGCAGGAACTGGCAAAGATAAAGACGGTCGCCCTTGAGATCAACCGGCTCCTGTCAGCACTCCTGTTGAAGCAGGGGATCACCCTTGTCGATTTCAAGATAGAGTTTGGCAGGCAGGGCAGGACGATCTATCTCGGTGACGAGATCAGCATGGACTCGATGCGCCTCTGGGACAAAAAGACCGGCGCCTCACTTGATAAGGATGTGTACCGGTTCAACAAAGGCGACGTAATGGCGACTTATAACAATGTTGCAGGACGGATCACGGGTAAAAAGTCCCCGGCGCAGAACAAACGGTGAGGACAAGCAGATGACAACATTTGTTCTGACAATTACGGTCGGGCTTAAGGAAGCGGGGCTTGGATCGGTTGACGAGAAGAAGATCTTCGATTCGATGATCTGCGCAATAGAACGCAAAGCATAACGTGTCCGGTGGAATACAATCATAAAACCGGTATGTAACAAACGGCTGGAAGACCATGGCTGACGAGAATACTGCTGAAGCAGATATGCTGAAATGGGCAAAAGGACTTGCACAGAAGCACGGCTGGATGCTCAACCCTGACGAGAAACAGATGCATACGGTCATCCGGGGGCTCGTCCGGAACAAGGAGAAGTTCGGGAGACCCTACTGTCCCTGCCGGCTCCGGAGTGGCGATGAGGAGAAGGACCGGTCGATCGAATGCCCGTGCGTCTACCACCGGGATGAGATCGAGCATGACGGTCAGTGCCACTGTCATCTTTATTTCAAGAAAGTTTGATCCGGAAAATCCCGATTTTTTTTCAAACGCCCGGCGATGCATCCCCCACGCTCATCCCTAGTCCCGGAACGCTGTAACGGGCTCGACCCGGTCATGGGTGATTCCCCGGAAGTCCTCATTCTCGGCAGTTTCCCGAGCCGGCAGTCGCTTCTGCGATCCGAGTACTACGGGAATCCCCGGAACCACTTCTGGCAGATCATCGAGGTGCTCTTCGCGATCGATCGCCACCTCCTCTACACAAGCCGGGTGGAACAGCTCTGCCTGCACCATGTCGCGCTCTGGGATGTTATCCACTCCTGCTGCCGTGAAGGGAGCGCAGACGACCGCATACGGGAGCCGGTCGTAAATGATATCAACGGGCTTCTCGCCCTGCATCCCTCCGTGCGCCTGATCGCGCTGAACGGGACGGCGGCGGAACGATGCTATACCCGCCACCACCTCCGAAATCCGGTATCTCTCCCGGTGCCTGCCCTGCTGCTGCCATCCACGAGCCCGGCAAACGCGCGGTACTCGTTTGAGGCGAAGTGCCGGTGCTGGGAAGTGATCCGGACATGGAACGACCTAGCATTCTCGGCTACTATAGAATAACTACAAAAACTACTACTACTACTACTGCGATTTCACAAAATCGTTAATCATCCAATATTCGACCGCATAACAACACTATCTTCGATTGTTACATCCCCGCTGCATTTGCCATCAGCATTGCAGAAATTCATGAGATTGGATCTCTGCACAACAGAATCCTTGATAGTGATATTGAAAATTTTCTGGACGTTTTCTCTCTTTGATACTTCTTTGGTGATGTGACGGTTTATCTCGGCGAGGAGACCGGTCAGGTCTTTTGGATCGTAACTGAATGCAGTGATTTCAACCATATCCATATCTTTCACGATACCGAGTTTGATCACCATATCCTTCTGCGTAACTTTGGTCTTTCCATAATACCAAGACTCAAAATTTTTGGCACGTCTGAGCGTACTGATATGCCGGATATCATGGGTCTGGATTACTCCTTGGAAGATTTTTAATTGAGTCGGTGCATCAAGAGTTCTTGGGACTGAAAATATTTTTGTGTCTCGTGACGGAAGGGATTCGATGAGTTGTTTGAGTGATCCGATATTCACCGGTTCTTTTGTTTCGAAAATTGGACAAACAACCTGAATACGGAGAGGTTCCATGTCAAGCGATCCCGGCTTTCCTTTTGCGTTCTTATACCGGATGTGGCAATTTACATCAGTTCCCTCTCTTGCGCATATGATTGGTTCAAGGTAGAGACTCACCGTTCTGTCATTGTGGGGATTAATATTTCCAAGAATAATTCTCTCATTTTCTGAAAGATATTCTTCCGGTTCATGCCGTTCCAAGTAAAGAATTGCACGATCAACATCGGGTTCTAAAATGACATCGTGAATGGTGAATGGAGTTGGATTTTTTACGGAGATTTTTACACGTATGTACCCGGCGTAGAATTCATACGCACGGATTACCTGAGGTGGCTGAATTAATCTGGAATTTGATGGAAGTGATATCGGATTAGATTGAGTATCCCTTATTTTACTATTTTGGACGTGTTCGATAGGTTTTGAGGATAATATATTCACTAAAAGAGTGGGGTAATCTTGCGATATTCCGTACTTACCCGAATCTGAAGATTTTGCCTCATTAAATTGAGTCCACAATCCATCAGGCCAATTTACAGGAGTCGTATACTCCAGAATGAATTTGAGTACTGCATAATTAATACCTGAAGGAGTGATACCTGTCTTACTTCTGTATTTGAAGGCTTCTTTATTTTGTAATGCGACGGCTCTGATTTCCCCAATTTTGACTGATGTGCAGGGTTTCTTAGCCTGCATCCACAATGCATAGAGAATATCCTTATTTGACACGATATCCGTATTTTAATTTCGATGGATATTATATCCTTTGTATCATTTTCAGGCACGTAGATGTTCAGAATTTCTATTTTTTTAGTCCAAGCGCAAATTCCCGATTTTCAGCAACTCGGTATCATTTGGGTTAATCCCAATCGTCTTATCAAACGAGGCGACCGCTTCTGCATGCCATCTAAACTATTTTCGCATTACTCATCAGTCGTCTGTGTAATTTCATATAAAAAAAGGGAATATCCGGTTTTAGCGCTCAAGTCGGAACTTGAGGAAGATCACATGGTAGATTGCATAGAACCCGCAGAGCAGGGCGGCAGTATACCCAAGCACCGCCACCCACATGATCTGGGGCGGCAGGGTCAGGGGAGACGTAAGGAGGACGAGCGATGACCCGACAACAAGCGCCGCCACCACAAGCCCGATCATGATCTTGTCGCTCGCCCGGTCCAACGCCATCTGGAGTTTCTGGAGATCGGTATCAACTACTTCGAGCCGGATCGTGCCGGTGGAGAGGCGCTTTAACATCAGGTTGAAGTTTCGGGGGAGATCGAACAGACCATCGACAGCCTCCATCATGGAGTTGGATGCCCGCTTGACGTACGCAGCGGAGAGGGTGTTCGTGTCGGCAAGCTTCCGCAGGTAAGGGGTGATCTCATCGCCGAAGTTGAACTTCGGGTCGAGCCGGACACCGATATCGAGCACCATCATGAAGACTTTTAAGAGGAGCATCAGGCTCATCGGCACTTTGAGGTTGTAGCGCCGCATCGCTTCCGTGAGTTCACTCACTACGAGATGGAAGCTGAACTGCGAGACACTGTCACCTCCGCCGAAATCGTGCATCATGATGTAGAGGTCGTCCCGGAGCGCCTCCCGGCTAACCTCGTCAATGACGATCCCGAACCCTTCAAGGGACTTCAACATCATCTCGATATCGTCAGTCGTCAGGGCAAAGAGCAGGTTGATGAAGAGCTGCCGTTTCTCGGGGCGCAATATCCCGACAATCCCGAAGTCTAAAAAGACCACAGTTCCTTCCTTTGTGACGAACAGGTTACCCGGGTGCGGGTCTCCGTGGAAGAAGCCGTCCTCAAAGATCATCTTCAGGTACGCATTAAAACCGCAGACACCAATCGCGTGCGGGTCAACTCCCATCGCCGTGATCGACTCCACATCGTCTATGCGGACACCTTCGATAAATTCCATCACGAGAAGGTGAGAGGAGGTAAAGTCCCAGTAGATCTTCGGGAAATGGACGCCGGGCACATCGCGGAAGTTGCGTGCCATGCGGTCAGCATTCCGACCGTCACGGGTGAAGTCGAGTTCCTTTCGGATCTGGTGGGCAAAGTCCTCTACCATGCCGGTCGGGTTATAGATGCGGGTCTCAGGGAAGACTGCTTCGATCCGTTCCGCCATGGACTTCAGGATGTTGAGATCGTTTTCTATGATCTCCTCGATGCCCGGGCGCTGTACTTTCAAGGCAACATAGGTGCCATCCTTCAAGATTGCGCGATGTACCTGCCCAATGGAGGCAGACGCGACCGGGGTTTCTTCAATCTCGGTAAACCAGTCGTCGATATTGGGGCAGGTCTGGTGGATCACCGAGAGCACGTCAGAGAACGGCAGCGGCTTGGCATGGTCCTGCAGTTTCTTTAACTCCTCAATCATCTCGGGCGGCAGGAGCTCGGTCCTCGTGCTCATGATCTGCCCGAATTTCACGAAAGTCGGACCGAGTTCCTCCAGAGCCAGCCGTACCCGCTCGTAGGTGGTGGATGTCTCCGATGCTGCACCTGATGCGGTTGGCAGGCGGAAACGCAGCCTGCTGGGGAATATCTTCTCAAGGACGATGCCAAAACCGTACTTCCCAAGAATATCAATTATCTGCGCATACCGCCTTATACGCGTGACCATGGATACTGATTGGATTCCGTTATACTTAACACTGGCTTTAATATGAGAACGGATTCAGCCGTTTTCAAGCACGGAGTTTTTCGGGCAGTGGGGGGTTCACCGTGAGGATAGTTGAGAACGTCTCTCGCCGTTATTCTACCCGCGTGTCTGAACTGGTGTTGGTTCACCGGGGTGGTTTAATAAATACAGGTCCGGGTTGTTTTCATGCTGCTGTATGTTGTATTACGGAGGGGATCGCGAACAGTTGGGGTTCCTGTGGAATTACCGGGATGCTGGCATGCCATCTTTAGAGAATACCACGATACGGTTCGTGTTCGTCCCCGCGGTCATGTTGTCAACCCCCCAGATGTTTGAGGTTTTGGTGAACTTCTGCTGGTTGAGGAGGATCGCGGTGCAGGAGAACCCGGCAGCGCACCCGAAGGGGACGACCTGTTCTTCCAGCCGGACAGTCCTGTTGCGCACTTCCCCAACTTCGAATGCAACTGATCCCCCCGGTGCCGTGATCCGGTAGAGCTCAGAAAAGACCGCGCCCATCACGGATTCCCATTCCCTGAGGCTGTGTGCCACCGTGATCTGTCTCCCGATAGCCTCCTCGTCCAGACCGTTAAACCAGCACCGGAGCCAGTTGTCCTGCCGGTACTGGACAATGTCAAGAAACGGGGGCGAGGTGACGGTGAGCCGGACGATTCCATCCGGAATGTGGGGGGTTGCCCGTGCGTCACCGGTGAAGAACTGTGCAGTTTGCCCCGCATGGTTCAGGTTCTCCCACTCTTGTGGCGTGAGCCGGGAGAGGAGGGTTCCGGTCTTCTTTATGATGATACGGTGGGTGTCCCGGTATGCCGGGCTTTGGTTGCGTTTTGCGTTGATCCGCCGTTGGCTTTCCTGTGAAACTGCCTGGTTCGGGGGAAGCGTATAGACCGAGAAGAACCCGGTAGAGTGCCCGGTGAGCCGGTTGGTCGCCACCATCGCGATCCAGCGGTCGATCGAGTCTAGTTTACCCGTCTCTCTCCGCTCCAGCAGGTAATCCCTCAGTGCGACGATCTCCTTCTCGGTTTGGGGATCGTAGAACATGGAGAGATCGATCTCTGCTTTCTCTCCCTCCGTGGGGATGGTCTTTAAGCGCTCTGCAACCTCACCCGTTGATGGGGGAAAAAAACGGGGGCAGGTCAGGATCTTTGAGAGCGGGTTTGCATCATTTGCGATCACGCGCCGGGCGGAGAGTCCGGCTTGGATCACAGTCGTTCCCCGCCCGGAGAACGGGTCATAGACCACGTCGCCCGGTGCTGTCAGGCGCTCGATGAAGAATCCCGGAAGCTGTGGTTTGAAGCAGGCACGGTACGAGACCTCGTGGATCGAGGCAGCCTGTCGTTGCTGCGCCGTCCAGTAATCGTTTGTGTACCGAGGGACAACAAGCGTGCCAAAGACCGCCGTATCGACGTGCGTAGGCTGACCGGCGGGACCGGTGAAGAAGACAAGGCATTCAGAAAGCGGTGGGGATCCCGGTGCCGTCGGGATGCTCCCGAACTCGTCTATCGACATTTGCAGTGTATCCGGTGTTCCCCTCTGCCGCATTATCTCAACTGTCGTAGTCCGGCAATAATAAACCGAGCTATTCCATAACCAGACTCAGCGCCGGGTGGTACCGCACCATGCCGTTTACCCCGTCAAGCGCACCAGGAACAAGGGGCAGCGCCATGAGCGCGTCATCCGGGCAGGAGAATGTCACATCGATGCCCCGGCGGCGGGCTGAAACAAACCCGAACTGCGGGTAATACTTCGGGTGACCAACGACGATGATGATCCGGTGCCCGAACCGTCGGCAGGCTTCAAGTCCCTCCTCGATAAGTGCCGAACCGATTCCTAGGCACTGGAACATGGGATCGACAGCGAGAACCGCAAGCGCGAGTGCGGGAACAGTCCCGTTCCGGGACTCGATGGTGATCGGCGGGAAGAGGATATGCCCGATGATCCGGTCCCCGTGCACAGCGACGAGCGAGAGCGCCATGTTGAAGTTCCTCTCTGCCCGCAGGGTATCGACGAGCCGTCCCTCTTCATCCTCCCCGAATGCCTGGATATGAACATCAAAGATGTGCTGTCGGTCAGCCGGGATTTCGGGGCGGATAAAATAAGAGTCCATCCTCCACTCTTGGGCAGGGCAGGGTAAATAGGGACGGGTTCAGGCAGGCACTGGTGGTAGTTGCCACGCAGCTTCTTTATGGAGATCTATTTGGGTTATAGGAGCCTTCCTCGAAAGATTGTGGTAGTTCTCGGGATGCGTTAAATCTGATACAACCGGGTTTTTGACCGGTATTGCTGTACTGGAGACGAGATGCGTCCAATTGAGTAAGAGATCAGAACGACACGGTTTGCATGATGCACCTGCAACCAATATCGGGGGCATCGTTTGGGATCCCCTGTAGTTGGTGTCGCCTTCATACGCAGTCAGTTCGTCGCGTGAGTGACGGTGTTGTTTATATGGTTAATTACTCCTTTAAGGTAAGTTCCTCTCTTTAGGTACTTCGATGGAGAGTGTGACATTCACGTAATTGCCGGAGGCGCGGATCGTGTAATTTCCCCGCGTCATCACATCAATGTTCTTTGGCGACTGGAGCCCGTACGACAGCCCGTACCCGTCGTCAACCACCACCATGCCAGTGTCATCATTGGTTACCGTGATTTTGAATACTGCCTCCTCATAGGGGTGAGTGAGATTGATAATATCATGGTAATCGGTGGATATTAGTTTATAATCATGAGGTATCTCATCAGTGATATTCATTGCCACAACATCGAAATCGATGATGAGCGGAGGATTGACCAGATTCAGAAATATCGGGGGCATCGATGTGTCTAAACGCGCGTTCTGCATGTAAAAAATATTTGCATTACCTTTTCGTGCAGGAACCGGTGTCGGTGCAGGAGTGGGGGTTTTGGTTATTACCGGAGTGGCAATGGTGCTTGTTGTTGATACAGCAGATACATTCGTTTTGTTCATATCCAGATTCGATCCTGCTGTTGTGACGAGAGAGTTTAAAGAGCCGGTGTGATCTCTGTCTGAAACCAGAGAGAACATTACCGTGGTGTTAATAATGAGGATAAGAATTATCATTCCATTAAGAATATCCTGATATTGTTCATCCATGCGTAAAGGATCATGAATTTTATTGTTACTTAAGTGTTATGAGGTGAAAGGATACGAATGTCATGTTTAAATTTCAGACTCTTTGAGAGATCCTGTCCACAGAAAGATCAATATGGTTCACTGGAACCTGATGATAGTGATTCAATCAAAAGTATTGAATACGTCTATTGGGGATATATCAATCGAAATTCCCCGGTAATGAGTGCTTTGACGTGAAACCCCTCCACCAACCAGAGTATGTATTACTGTTCACAGGCAAGCTTTCCGGGATGAATGCGACCATCCGGGCTTATATCGATCTTCTTCGTCTCCAGTTCTTCTTCGCGTGGATTGTCCTCTTCTCTTCCGGTTACCTTCTGGCGACTATGGTCTATCCCGGTTTTTCAACTTGGGGACTCATCAGGGTGGCACTGATCGCGTTCTTCGGTTTTGAAGCCGGACTCGTATTAAACGATTACGTGGACCGGGACTATGATAAAACAGATGTCGAACCCGGGAAACTGACGAGATACTGGCGGGCATTCGGGACACGCCCTCTTCCCCTTGGGCTAATCGCACCCCGGTCAGCACTCGCCCTCTTCGTTGCGCTTGCGGGGATCACGACGCTCCTCATCCTGACACTCCCGTACCCGAACTCCCTGTACGTGCTTGTCCTCATGGTCTGCTGTTATGCGCTCGAAGTCTTTTACCAGGTAAAAAAACGGCACCAGACGTTCCCGGTCGCTCAACTTATCGGGCGTATGGACTTTGCCCTTTTCCCGGTCGCCGGGTACCTCTGCCTCGGCAGCCCGGATACAAATGCACTCCTGTACTTCCTCTTCTTCTATCCCTTTGCTCTCGCACATCTTGGGGTGAATGACGCGATTGATATCGGGAATGACCGTGCGCGGGGAATGAATACACCGGCGACACTGTATGGACTGTCCGGGACTGTGGTCTGGATTGCTGCATTCACCGTCATCCATGTGGCAATGGCGATCGTCTTTGCGTTCCGGCTCGGTTGGATCGCCCGCGCCGGTTTCGTGATTGGGCTTGTGTTACTGGCGGGAGCGAATGTAGTGATCTTAAAGAACAAAACTCCGGATGCAGCGCTGAAGATGCTCCCGCTGTTCCATATTACGATGCTCATTTACGCGGGGTCGATCGCGCTGGATTCAGTGATTTAAACCGATACACGTGCGCAGCATGGTATCATCATTTCCCTAATAAGCGCCAAGCTCAGTGATTGTGAGGAATATCCATGGGTGTCTTCCGGTACGAGAACAAGTATGCAGCGCCGACAAAAGAGCAGCGGGAACGGTACATGAAAGGGGAAAGCGAGGAGCACCTCTTTGGACCGGACAACCAGATCATGCTGATTCTGTACAACGAAGCAGCGTATCTCAAGGACGATATCGACAATGTACGCATCCTCTTCACCGGCATCCGGGACAAGCAGAAGGCAGTGGATGAGGTGCGGAGACTTATTGAGTATCACGAGACGAAGGAGAACCGCGAGAGCGGTTTTACCACCGGGAACGATGCCCGGTAGGGGTGGGGGTCAATAGAGAGAACGGGGCAGTATGGGTGTCACTCCACGCTCCTATTAGTTCCTCTTTAAACCGTCTCACTCGTCGCCTTGGATCGCTGCGATGAACGCCGGTCCGTACTTTCTCAGTTTAAACGCACCCACCCCGGCAATCGCACGGAAACTCTCCTCATCAGACGGGCGTTTGCGTGCCATCTCCCGCAGGCTGTTGGTAGAAAAGACGTAATACGACGGCACGCCCTCCCGCTCTGCAATCTTCGTGCAGAGCGCCTTTAATCGCTCGTAGAGATCAGGATCGTCAGCATCCGGGACTTTGACCGCGGGGGTCACGGGAACTTTCGTTACTTCTGCCTTCCGCATCCTTGGCGTTTGGGCCGCTGCTTTTGGCACCTTCGCCCGTGGAGCACTCACTTCAGGAACGGGCAGCATCACCGGTGTTTTACCAGCGAGTACGCTTTCACACTTCGCTGTCAGGCTGATGACCGGGTATTCGTCGCCCGTCCTCGCCAGGTATCCCTGCCGGACAAGGTCTTTGATCCATGCCACGTAGTGCTGCTTTGTGTACTTCGTCCCGGATTTATAGTACGAGAACTCGTCAAGGTGATATTCCTTGATCTTCGTGCTTTTCCCCCCGGTCAACACATCGGCGACAAGGCCCATGCCAAAATGTGTTGGCAGCTGTCCGATGCAGGAAATGATCCGGATGGCTTCGGTTGTATACTCGCCCACTTTCTTCGGGTTGACACAGTTGTCGCAGAGCGCACAGTTGGTATCCGGGTATGCTTCCCCGAAGTACGCGAGCAGGTATCCCCTCCGGCAGCGGGTGGTCTCACAATATTCCGCCATTGCCTGCAATTTACGGATTGCCAGGTGGGTATGCCGCTCGCTGGCTCCATCGTTTTCGAGCATCGAGCGGGTCTTGCCTAAGTCTCCCCGGCTGTAAAAGAGGAGGCATTCGCTTGGTTTCCCGTCCCGCCCGGCGCGCCCGGTCTCCTGGTAATAGGACTCGATCGATTTGGGCAGGTCGTAGTGGATGACAAACCGGACGTCCGGCTTGTCGATGCCCATACCGAAGGCGACGGTGGCGCAGACAATCTTCACGGTGTCATGGATGAATGCGTCCTGGACTTCATCACGGATCTGCGTTGAGAGCCCGGCGTGATAGGGGTATGACTTAAACCCGTGCCTCCGGAGTTCACCCGAGAGTTCTTCGGTCTCTTTTTTGGAGAAGCAGTAGATGATCCCGGAGGCATCACGGTGTTTTTTGAGAAAATCAAGCAAGATGCCCAGTTGATCCGCTCTCTTTGGGACCACCCGGTAATGGAGATTTGCGCGGTTGAAACTGCCGACATATTCGTTTTCAGACAAAAAGCCAAGTTGCTGGCAGACATCCTTTCTGACATCAGGAGTGGCTGTGGCGGTCAGGGCAATGAGGGGAATTGTGGGGAAGTGTTTTTTTAGTGCCGCCAGTTCGCGGTATTCGGGTCTGAAGTTGTGCCCCCATTCGGAGATGCAGTGCGCTTCGTCGATGGCGATGAGCCGGACGGGCGCATCTTTTAAGAATGCGAGGAAGTTTGCCTGCATGCATTTTTCAGGAGAGATAAAGAGGAGACGGAGGTTGCCGTTCTTTACATCGGTCTCGATCTGGCACCGGTCGCGGTAGTCTTGTGCACTGTTGTAGGCGGCGGCAGGGATTCCGCGTGCGTTGAGGTCGTCGACCTGATCTTTCATGAGCGAGATTAAGGGAGAGATGACGAGGGTCAGCCCGCCAAGGCGGAGAGCGGGCAACTGGTAGCAGAGCGACTTTCCCCCGCCGGTTGCCATGATCGCGAGGGTGTCCTTGTTCTGGAGAACGGATGTGATGATCTCTTTCTGGTGGGGTAAGAATGAGGTATAGTTCCAGTATTTTTCTAATAGTTCCCCGGCTTTGTCCATCGCGTCCCCGTCATCCTCTGGTGAGTGGTATTAATTCGGTGGATTTCCAGATGAAGATTTTCTAAAGGGATGGGGAGATGGGGTGCGAATAACAGAAATTGTTCAGGAAGCAAAAATGATCCGTTGTGAATTCTGATCCAAGAGAATTACGACAACAGGTTCCAGCGTGATGCAACACCTGATGACGTATTACGAGTACATTTATGTGAGTAATTATTGACAAATGAGATCCAGAGTGATACAGATGCCTGACCACGTGCATGAAGAAATCAGGGAGATAAAATACAAGTTGGACATTACAGAGCGGACGGAAGAGGAGGTGCAACGAGCGTTTCTGGAAGGCGAGGAGTTTTTAGTCCTCGAAATCCAGATCGTCGGAAAGGTGGAGGAGGATAAGGGCAAAGATACGCTGAATGTCGATTATCTCGCAGTGTGTAATACAAAAGTGCTTATGAATCCCTGGATGCAGGACAAGATCAGAAAACTCACGATAATTTGCAAAAAGACTGTCATGAATTTAAAACCTCGTAGAATCGCCGGGCTTATCCCTTTGATCAAGGGGTGCGATAAACAGGAGGTGTGCCTGTACCGGCTGTCTGCATGGGTGTTTATGGACGAGGACGGTACGAAAAAGTGGAACATCAAGGACAAGATCGATCCGGTACTTGTAGAAGTGGACGCAGTGGCGCCCAAAAAGGCGGAATCAGCAAAAGAATGGGCGAAGGAAGTGTTGATGGAGCCTATGGAGCAATCCTGAAAGCCAGCAAAATCTCTTTTTCTTCTGCCCTCCCGGACTGGAGCATAAAAAAAGCGTGTCTGACCTGTTCGTCAGCGAAATAGAGGGCAGCATTCATTGGATCTTCAGGTTATTGTTACTGATATATCGATTTACAAGTTCCGGGTTATAGATCCAACAGATTTTTTTGTCGGCATCCGTTGCGATCTTTCCGGAATCCTGAAGATAGCTGATGATAGTGGAGAATGTTTGGTACATCATCTTCTTGGGCAGGTTCTCCCACAATGCCCTTTTTTTGTATTCCCCGCTATGTTCCCGGATGAATGCCTCGACCATCAGTACGGTATCGAGCTGGGGGGAGTGAACCGCTTTGGTCTCGGATATCATAGAACGAATTTTGTTATATAACTATATATAACATTTTAACCGGAGAGATCCGGCTGAAGGGAAGATAAACACGGGATTCCTCTCCCGATGACCGGCTAAAAAAAGGAAAAAACTTTTTTCAACTCTTCACTTGTGCGTGAAGTAAGCCCGTACTCCATCCTCAGAAACCGCATCGATCCGAACAAACCCGACGCGTTCGAACTGCACTACCTTGTCCAGCTCAGACCGGACCGCAGGTTCGCACGCGCCGGTCATTTCACCCTCCGGTGTGAGGAGCGTGCAGGGCACTGCCTCCTGTGCTGGAAGCCACTGGATGATGTGGGCTTTTGCTGCACGGGCGTCAGCAAGCGAATCTCCGGCGTATGCAAACGAAGGGGTGGCTCCGTCCCATGCAAGGTTTACGTTGAAGAGGTCTTTCAACCGGACCATCGTCACCTCCGGTCTGAGTTCAGCGGCGGGCAGCAGGACGGAGCCTTCAAAGGCAAGTGTCCGCACGCCACGGGCAGCATCGCCGGGGTGCAGCTGGGCATGTGCCACATGGTGCGGGGCGCCGGCGATCGTCGCGGTGACCGGATCCGGCACAAAGAAATACCGGTTCGCCACCGGATCGACGATTTTCTTGTTCTCCGCGAAAAGGTTGTCCCACGAGAACGAGATGTCGGTGTCCCCGATCCCGATCGCAAGCATCGCGTTCTTCACCGCTTCAGGGCTGATCCCCCGGCGGGCGAGCGCCCGGAGCGTACCGAGCCGGATATCGTCCCAGCCGGTATATACCCCGTCATCGATGCCCTTACGCATCTGGGATGTCGACAGTACTACGCCTTCGATCCCCATCCTGCCATAGTGCCGGTACACCGGCACCTCCCAGCCAAAATGGTCGTAGATGTAGCGCTGCCGGCGGGTGTTCGCGATATGGTCCTTGCCTCGGATCACGTGCGTCACGCCGAGCAGGTGGTCATCGGCAACGACCGAGAAGTTCATGAGTGGGTACACGAAGGCATCCGGCTTTTTCGGGTGCGCCGGTGCATCGAGGATACGGAAGACAGGGAAGTCACGCATCGCCGGATCCGGGTTGAAGAGATCCGTCCTCACCCGCACGGTTGCTTCGCCCTCAGAAAAACCATGGGCGAGCATCTTCTCCCAGAGTGCGAGCCCGGTCTCAACCGGCTGGTCACGGCACGGACAGGCAACCTTTGCCTGCTTCAACTCCTTGAAATGCTCATTGTCGCAGGTGCAGACATATGCCCCGCCGCGCCCGATCAACTCACGGCAGAGCTCATAGTAGAACGGGAGCCGGTCGCTCTGGGTGACGGTCTCGGTAATCTCGAGCCCGAGCCACCTGATATCTTCCTTCACCATCTCGTACGCGTCGGGATCGACACGTTTCGGATCGGTGTCTTCGATGCGCAGGATATACCTGCCCCCGTACTGCTTCACGTAGGCATCGTTCAACGCCGCAGCACGGGCATGCCCGATGTGGAGCGGTCCGGAAGGGTTCGGCGCAAACCGCATCACGACGCCGTGCTCTGCCCCTTCGAGATCGGGCAAGCCCTTCCTGTGCTCGTGTTTGGCAAAGAGCGCCGTATACTGCTCCGGTGCATCTGCCTGCAACCTCGCGACACGCTCATCAACCGAGAGTGCCGCAACCTCGGCAATCGCCTCTTTTGCCAGCGCCGAGACTTCCTTTGCCCGGGAACGCAGCTCCGGGTGGGTGCCCATCACCATGCCGATCACCGCCCCCGCCTGCGGCACACCGCCGTGCTTCACCGCGTTCTGGAGCGCACACAAAAAGAGAGCGCTCTTTGGGTCGTCCCCTGCCATCCTAATAACTCCGGGTCACAAAGAATTCGCCGATCTCCATAAGGAGCGCCCGCTCTTTTGACGGGCGGAGGATGGCAAGGTGCTTGTTGCTGTCCGCCACAAGCTCTGCGGCAATCTTTTTGACTTCATCGATCACGCCGGCGTCGGTGAGTTCTTTTACTGCCATGTCGATCTCCGCATCGGAAAGCTCGCGCCGGTATTTCGTGAGATCAAGCCCTTTCTCCCGTGCTTTGATCATGATCAGAGTCTGCTTTCCCTCGCGGAGATCCGATGCACGGTCCTTCCCGCTCTTCGAGGCAGGTGTCAAAAGGTCAATCAAGTCATCCTGTATCTGGAACGCGATACCCGTATTCAACCCAAAGTTGTAGAGCGTCTTTACCTGCTGGGCATTGCCCCCGGCAAGGATGCCGCCGATCCCAGCAGCTGCTGCGTAGAGGACACCAGTCTTCTTTTTTACCATCTCAAGATATTCATACTCGTCGACATCGTTCCGGCGCTCAAAGGACATGTCCATGTGCTGCCCGGCGCAGATATCGGCGCAGGCACGGGCGAGCATAGTCACTGCACGGGTCTTTGCCTCTTCCTTTACCTTCGTCATGCAGATATACTCGAAGGCACGGGCATACAGGACGTCACCGGCAAGGATGCCTGTCGGCATATCCCATTTCGTGTGCACCGTTTGGACACCCCGGCGCAGTTCGTCGTCGTCCATGATATCATCGTGGATGAGCGTGAAGGTGTGCGTCAATTCGAGGGCAAGGGCTGCCTGCAGGATCTCATCTGATATCCCCGGCTTCACCGCATCAGCGGAGAGCATCACCACTGCCGGGCGGAGCCGTTTGCCTCCCGCCGCAAGCAGGTGGGCAGCTGCCTTGTTCAGTTCACCTGTGGTATTGACAAAATACCGGTCGATCATCTGGTCGATGGTCTTTGCGACAGCATCGAGGTACGGTGCAAGTTCTGACATCTTATTCCCCGTGTTAGTTCAGTTTGAGCCTCTGACCGTTCCTTAGAATGTGGACGGTTGAGTGCAGCGTATAGCCAAGATCTCCGGCGAACTCCGCGTACGCGGCGGTCATCTTTATGTGCCCGTGAGCCGGGATGATGTGCTGCGGGTTCAACAGGTTGATGAACTCGTAATGGTCCTCCCGGTAGGCATGCCCGCTGACGTGGAGATCCTCAAAGATACGGGCGCCCGTCATTTTCAAGTGTGCCTCGACCATGTAGCGCTGCCCGAAGTTCATCGGGTTCGGGATCACGTTTGCCGAGAAGAGGATTTTATCGCCCTTCGACAACAGGTACGGTGTATCCCCGAGTGCCATACGGGTGAGGATGGAGCCCGGCTCTCCTTGGTGCCCGGTAACGATCGGCAGGAACTTGTCCTTGCCCGCCTTCATCATCCGGCGCAGCGTCCGGTCAACCGTCCGCCGGTTGCCAAAGACGCTCGTCGTCTCCGGGAACGAGACGAGTTTCATCTGCTCTGCTGTCACGGAATATTTCTCCATCGAGCGACCAAGAAGCACCGGCTTCCTGCCGATCTCGTGGGCACATTCCGCGAGTGTCTTCACTCGTGCGATATGCGATGCGAACGTGGACACGATAATCGCGCTCTTGTCATCCTCGTAACTCGTGATAGTGTCCCGCACCAGGTCGCGTGCGATCCGTTCGCTGGGGCACCGCCCCGGGCGTTCAATGTAGGTGCTCTCGACAATGAGAGCGAGCACCCCCTCCTTTCCGATCTGCCTGAGCCGAGCGAAGTCCGGCGGTTCACCAATTACCGGCGTACGGTCAAGCTTGAAGTCGCAGGCGTAGACGATCGCGCCGTGCGGTGTGTGAAGCACTGGCGTTACGGTGTCGATGATCGAGTGCTGCGTGTGGACGAACTCGAGAATGAGGGTCGGGGAGATCGTGTAACGCTGCCCTGCTTTTAAGGCGAAGAGCTTGTTGTTCACTCCGAACTTCTGTTCGCCGGAGATCTGCTGCCGGATCAGCTCTGTCGCGTACGGTGCGGCAATGATCGGTGCGTTGTACCGGTGTGCCAGTTTCGGGATCGCCCCGATATGGTCGAGGTGCCCGTGCGAGCAGACGATTGCTTTAACGGTCCCTTCGACCGCATTCATCAGGGTATCATCGGGTATCGCCTTGATCTTGATCAGATCAAGGGAGTGCATATTCTCCAGCTCTGCGTCCTCGTGGATCATTACCTGGTCGAGGCGCAGTCCCATGTCAAAGATGACAATCTCTTTTCCGACGCGGACTGCGGTCATATTTCGCCCGACCTCATCATATCCGCCTACGGCAATAATTTCTATATCCATAATTCTCTTTCCTGTCTGTTTTTGTGTATGATTTTCTTATGAAAATGCCTCGCGGCATTTTCATCACGTCTGCTTGTGACGTTATCGGTTCATCGGTGGTTATTATGAAAGCCGGCAAGCCGTCTCTCATTATGACGTGCCTGAACTGGCAGGGGTCATCATAAATTTTTAAAATTTCTCGAATAGTATCGTGTTACCGGTTGATCCGCACGGGATTGTCCTTTCCGATCTGTTGGCGGGTGCGTCCCGTGATATACAGCCGTGCTTTTCGTAAATCTGCGATTTTACCTGATCCGGAGAGGAACATTGCCACTGCCAGCTCATGGTGGATCACTTCGATCTGCCGTGCCAACGCGTCATCGCTCTCAAGAGCCGGTCGCAGGAGCGGGAGCGCCATCCCGCAGAGGTCTGCGCCGATGGCAAGACATTTTGCGATATCCATACCGCTCCGTATCCCGCCGGACGCAATCACCGGTCCGCCAGTAGTAAGCACTTCGGCAAGACTCACGACAGTTGGGATCCCCCAGCCAGAGAATACTTCACCAAGCGATTTCAAGTGCTTGTCTGCGGCATTCCTGCTCTTGTCAGCCCGGACGCTCTCGACTGCCGCCCAGGACGTCCCGCCCCAGCCACCAATATCGATTGCCCCGGCACCGATTCCCCAGCACTGCCGTGCAGTTCTCTCTGAAATGCCACAGCCGGTCTCCTTGACGATAACCGGCACCTTCGACTCTGCACAGAGCGACTCGATCGCGGCGAGGCACCCGGTTGCATTGTGGTCGCCTTCCGGCTGGATCGCTTCCTGCAGGAAGTTCAAGTGGATCGCGATCGCATTCGCACCGATCTGCTCCACTGCCTGTTCTGCCCATTCGTTCCCATGGTCCCGAAGCTGGACTGCCCCGAGATTGGCAACAAGGAACGCGTGAGGCGCTTCGTCCCGTACTACCGAGAAGGTATCCACAAGCGCGGGGTTCTCGAGCGCTGCACGCTGTGAGCCGACGCCCATGCCGATGCCGAAGCGTTCAGCCATGCGGGCGAGCCGGGCGTTCACTTCTTTTGTGCCGGGATGACCCCCGGTCATCCCAGAGATGAAGAGTGGGGAGGCAACGCGGTGGTTCAAAAACCGGGTAGACAGATCAATCGTACCCATATCGCATTCCGGCAGTGCATCATGGACAAACCTGACATCCCCAAACCCGGCGTCGCCAGACTCCACCGCTTCCTCTGCACAGATTCGCAGGTGATCGAGCTTGCGCGACGACGTGAACCGTTTCTTGTCTCCCATCACTTCACCCAACTCTTACTCTCGTCCCGCCATGGTCGGAGCCTGCAAGGAACGCCCCGAGCCGCGAGACATGAAATATATCTGACCCGATACCCGCGTCTGCGAGTTCGAGCAGTTCATCGATCTTCCCTCTCATTCCACCGGTGACATCGGTATGTAATGAGTTGCCGATCTGGAGAGCAGGCGCCGTCTTTTTTGTAATTTCAAAAACAACGTGCCCTCCATCCAGCACTCCCGGTACGTCGGTGGCGAGCCCTACGCGGTCGCATTTTAAGTGCACAGCGAGGTACCGCACGAGCTGGTCGCCAGATACGATGCAGGCTCCTCGCGAGAGGTCCATCACCACGTCGCCGTGGATCACAGGGACCATCCCGAGATCGAGCATCTTTTTTATGTGGCGGCACTCGAATGCAACGAGCCGTCCATTGTCAGCTACCCCAACGTGGAACGGGTGAACTCCAATCGCCGGCACTCCGCATTCCCGGAGTGCCAGGACGACTGCTTCATTCAACCCGCTGACCGCCCGGTGGGTGACAGCGATACCTTCGGTCTGCCCGGCAATGGCACCCACGTCAAGGTGGTACCGTTTTGCCTCGGGATGCCCGCACGAGCCAGCGCCATGAATGATGAGGATCTTTCCGGTGTGTGCGTCGGCAATTGCATGGGCGATCGCAGCCAGCTGTTCGCGCTTAGTGGTGCAGTCTGCACTCTTGTCAGTAATGACGCTTCCGCCGAGTTTCACAAAGGTGAGGTCAGACATTTCGCTCCTTTTTGACCCCTTCTGTATCAATACTCGTCATGATCGCCCGTGCATCACAGGCTTCGATTGCACCGGCTACACGTTGTTTGTGCTGGCGGGGACAGAGCGCGACCATGCAACCCCCGCCACCGGCTCCCGTGAGCTTCGCCCCGAAAGCCCCGGCTGAACGGGCGGCAATGACGAGTCGGGAGAGCTGCGGGTGCCCGACCCCGAGTGCATCGAGGAGCGCGTGGTTCATGTTCATGTAATGCCCGAGTTCTTTGGGGTCATGGAGATGGTGGATCGCTGCCAAGCTCACGCCCTCGATTGCGGCGAGCACGGGATCAACAATCTCCGGGTGCAGTCGCTTAAACTCGCTCACCTGTTCCACCATCTTTGACGTGGTGTGCGAGACAAGAGTGTCACCGATGACGAGGTGCATGTTCTGGGGCGGGAGCCGTCTCCGGGAGTTACCGGTGATAAGGACAATCCCTCCATATGCGGAGACTGTCGTATCCGTAGGGCTCGCCCGCCCTTTCTGCACCTGTTTCTCGATCTCAAATGCCATGTTGGCGATCTCCTCGCGTGTCTTGTTCTTTCCAAATTCGTCGTTGATTGCTGATAAGGTTGCGACCGTTACGGCAGCAGATGACCCAAGCCCCGATGAGCTGGGGATCTGGGAGTTGATGTACACGCTTCCGGTCACGCCCATCACATCAAAGCACCCGTCAATATAGGGGGATCTCGCCCGTTGCGGGCGGGTTGTATTCCGCACCGTCACAAAGACGCGGGGCTTGATCGCCATCGCGATACCGGGCTTGCCGTATACTACTGCATGCTCGCCGAACAGAAACACCTTGCCCGGCGCACTCCACGTAGCCAACCTACATCACCGCAATGGCTGCGTACCCCACGACCTCGCGCCGGTCGCCGGTCACATCACCGCTGGTTGCATACCGGATCAGTTCTGCTGCCTTTGCCCCAAGCATCCCGCAGGCAGTGACCATGACCGCGATCGGACCATACCCGCAAGCGGAAACACTCCGTTCTTCGATCCGCCTGTAGAACTCCTTTGTGTCCATGGTGTGCAGCGCCTCGATCGCGTACAAATCATTGGTCTTTGCCATTGTTTCTGGCACATAATGCGAGAAATCGCTTGAGGCAACGATCCGGATCTCCCGTTGTGTCCTCCGGGCAGCCTCCACAATCTTTTCTGCAAGTGCAGGAACGCTGGCAAAGTCCTGAATGCCCATCATGACGGGCGCGATCCGTGCATGGGGGAACCGGTACTTGACAAACGGCACTTGAACCTCAATTGAGTGTTCATCCCGATGGGAGAACTCGTCGATCTCGATATCCAGAGCCTTCACGAGTTCCGTATCCGTATCAACGACTCCGAGGGGCGTCTCCCACGGGATCATCGAACCACAGGTAATATACCCCCGGTGGGACGGTCCGATGAGAACAAAGGTACCGGAAAAATCGGGAGGGATCGCGGCAAATGCGCAGGCTGCTACCTGCCCGGAGTAGATATAGCCGGCATGGGGTGATACGACACCGAGGGCATTTCCCACCGAACGGGTTCCGGAGAAGAATTTCTCTAGGAGCTGCTCAAGGTGGGAAGGATCCCGTGGGTAAAACATACCCGCCACAGCGCAAGAACGCATCTTCATCGGATCAACCCTCTGGTCGTCCTGTTATATCTAACGATCGGTCTCCTTAAAAAAAAGAGACAGATGGCATCAGATATCAGTCTCGAAGTCCTCTTGGGTAAGAGCCGTAGAGATCCCACGGAGCCGGAGCATCTCGCGGGTTAAGAGGAAGTAAATCATGGAGAGCGCTTTTCTCCCCTTGTTATTGGTCGGGATGACGAGGTCGACGAATTTAGTCATGTTGTTCGTGTCGCAGAGTGCCACAACAGGGATGCCGCACTGGACGGCTTCGTTGATTACCTGTGCATCACCAATCGGGTCCGTGACAACGATGACATTCGGCTCAATGTAGTTCGCGAGGACCGGGTTTGTCAGGAGCCCCGGGATAAACCGTCCGGTCGCTGACATGGCACCGATGGTATCGGCAAACTTCTTTGCCGGGTACTGCCCGTACTGCCGGGAAGTCACGACAAGAATGTTGGGGGTCTCGTACTGGTTTAAGAATTTCGCGACGGTCTTGATCCGTGCGTCAGTCTCCCGGATATCCAGGATATACAGTCCATCACCGCGGACGCGGTAGATGAACTTCTTCATGTCCTCGCTCTTCTGCTGCGTGCCGATGTGAACACCAGCCGCCAGGTATTCTTCTACGGGGATGAGTGGTTCCTTTAATTCGATTTCCATCTCGTTTACAGTGGTCATAGCTGTTCCTCTATGCGTATCAGTTCGTTCAATTTAGCGATGCGTTCTCCCCCCACCACTCCGCATTTTAAGAAAACGCAGGAGAATGCAGTGGCAAGGTGCGCAATTGTCGTATCGGTAGTCTCACCGGACCGGTGGCTCATCACCGTGTCCAGACCATTGGCATGGGCGAGTCGGACTGCATCAAAGGTGTCCGTCAGCGTCCCAACCTGGTTGGGTTTTATGAGCACGCAGTTTGCCGAGTCTTTTTTGATACCCTGCTGGATACGGTCAACCTGTGTGACAAAGATATCGTCCCCGCACACGAGGCAATGGTCGCCAATCTGGGCATTGAGTTCTGCAAACGCGTCAAAATCTTCTTCATGGAGGGGATCTTCAACGTAGACGAGGTCATAGCGGTCAACAAGTTCCGCGATGTATGCAATCTGCTCTTCTGTAGAGCGGACCCGGTCGCGGTACTTGTAGCCTTCCCCGTTCCACATCTGGCTTGATGCAACGTCGATCCCCATATCAACAGAGACATTCATCTCATCGGCGACAAGTCCGGTCGCCTCGGCAATGAGCTCAAATGCGAGGGCATCATCAATCTGCGGTGCCCACGCACCCTCATCACCCTTGCCGGCAGCAATCCCGCGTTTCACGAGGAGCGCCTTGACGTTCCGGTGGACGGCGGCATTTGCAAATACCGCGTCAAGAACATTCGTTGCGCCACCGGGAACGACTAAAAACTCCTGGATCTCGGTTGCGTTTGCGGCATGCGCACCGCCACCGATCACGTTTCCTAAGGGAAGCGGCATCTCGTTTGTAAACGCCCCGCCGAGATAGCGGAAGAGCGGCATCCCGATTGCGGATGCGGCGGCTTTTGCATTTGCGAGCGAGAGAGCGACGGCGACATTGGCACCGATCCCGGAGAAGTCACTCGTGCTGTCAATGTCCCAGAGTTGCCCGTCAAATCCTTCCTGATCGTATGCGTCCATCCCGATCAGTGCAGGGATCAGGTTCTGGAAGGCATTGTCGATTGCATCCTGTGTGGGTCTGACCTTTGCCTCCCGCGATCCGGTACTGGCACCGCTCGGTGCTGCTGACCTGCCGGAGCCACTTTGCGTGTACACTTCCGCTTCTACCGTGGAATTGCCCCGGCTGTCAAGGATCGCCCGCAACTCGATTGCTTCAATCGTCGTCATACGGCTTCTCTCCTCTTACTTCCTCTTTACAGTAATGGGGATAACGTTCGCGTTGTACTCCTCGATGGCGATCTCCAATGGATCGATGCGGGGAGTTGTAACAAGTAGCGGAGCACCCATTGATATCTGCAGAGCCCTTGCTCCAATAATTCGCGCCCGTTCGTACCGGGTGTATGCCTGCGTCTGCATTTTCGTCCTCAAAATGATTTTAGTCAAAATTTAGTAGTTGATAAATGGGGTCGCTGAGATTTGAACTCAGGTCACTGCGTCCCGAACGCAATAGGATAGACCAGGCTACCCTACGACCCCGCGTTCTTTAGTCGTTTACTGGTACGGATTGAGCTCATCAATGATCTCTTTGTGTGTGAGAAGCATGCGCCTGCAGCAGTACCGGGTGATACCGAGATCGTCGAGGATCTGTTTAGGATCCTCGCCTTTCTCCCGCCGCGCTTTATACTCTTCCCACGCTGTGGAGATAGGTTTTCCACAAGTGAAACATCGTACGGGTATCAAGATTTTCGACCTCTCAACATATCTGTTATTTTAACGATAAGACTTTTGGAACTTCTTTCGTGCCCCGCGACCGTGCGGCTTTTTCGTTTCTTTTTGCCGGGAGTCGTTCACGAGGAGCGTTCTGTCGTAATTGAGAAAGATATCCTTGATTTGGGGATCGTTTGTCCACTCAAGGATACCGCGGGCAAGCGCGGTACGGACCGCTTCCGCCTGCCCCATGACACCGCCGCCTAAGACGTCAATGGTCACATCGATGTCGTTCGCCGCATTGGGTACGAGGAGGAGCGGTTCAGCGATCTTCATCCGGGTCGTCTCGTTGCCGTACTGTTCAAGTGGCACGGAGTTGATCCGGATCACGCCTTTACCTGCTTTTAACGTCGCCCTTGCGATTGCCGTCTTGCGTTTTCCGCTTGTGTTTATGATCTTTACCATCCTGACCACCTTAGAATTTCGCTCCGAGCGAGGTGCTGACCATTGCGAGCGTGACAAACTGCGGGTTGTTCAGCCGGTCCATGTGCGCTGCTTCGAGGACTTCCATTTCCTTCCCGACAAGTTCGACAGGGATGCCGACATAGCACTTGATCCGCTTCATCGCATCGACACCACGGGGGCGCTTGTACGGGAGCATGCCACGGATAGTCCGCTTCATGAGGTGATCCGGTCGGCGCGGGACGAATGGGCCCCAGCGGTCACCGGAGGCGCCACGTTCCCTCTTGTGCTTGTAGTTCGCGAGCACGCGTGCCCGGCTGCCGGATATGATTGCCTTTTCGGCGTTTACGATTGCAATCTCTTCACCTGCAAGAGCACGCTGTGCGATGAGACTTGCCAGCCTGCCGAGAATGAGCCCGTCGCCGTTGATTACAGTTACCATTTTCCTCTCACCTCAGGATCCGGACACCGCTGCCTTTCGGGTTGTCCTGCAGGAGCTGCTCGATCGTCATGCATTGTCCCTTTGCGTCCCTGATCTTGCATGTCGCAGACTCTGAAAAGTTCAGCGCTGCAACTTTCACGGACTGCTCCAGCACGCCGCTGCCCAGTACTTTTCCGGGGACGATGATCGTCTCCCCGTCTTGGGCATAGCGGTTGATCTTGGACAGGTTGACCTCAGCGTAATTCCTGTTCGAGGTTTCCAGCCTGCTTGCGATCTCGCGCCAGATCTTTGCCTCATTCTCCCGTGACTTGTTCTTCAAGAGCAAAATGAGGTTGGTAAGACGGGGGTTCGTCTTCTCTACCAGTCTTGTCATTTCTTCTCCTCCCCTGAAATTTCGCTTGTCTGGTTCTCCAGCTCGTTCGCCTGATCCCTGATATAGCTCAGCGCTCGCTCCATGATCTCCTTTACGGGCAGTGACCCGTCACTTTCGACCACGAAAATAAACCGGTCTGGTTCTGCGGAGATCCGTATGGCGGGTTCCTCCCCGATACCGCTTGCCATGCACGCCCGTTCACAGAGTCGGCACATGGAACAGTCAGGGAGTTTGCTATCTACAACCTGTACCTTCTTGCCCTTGATTGCGAGGATCTCACGTGGGCATTCGTCCACGCACATGCCGCACGCATCACAGGTATCGCTGATAGTGACAACCGGGTAGTTTTTGTACCCGCATACGAGCGTCGGCTGCCATTTCGCGTGTTCTCGTCCGGTATTAAGGACGGCGCGTGCCTCGATGACAAGTTTCTGCCCTTTTACGAGTTTCACTATGGGGATATTCTCATGCACCGGCGTCGTCTCCGGGTCCTGTGGGATCAAGTCACTCGACAAGACCGTCTTCGGACCTTCGACGCTCAACGTGAAGGTTGCAATGCAGCCCGGGCATCCCGCCCCGCCGCATGCGCATTTGTCCTGAGTCGTGTAGGTAGTAAGGTCGGTCTTTATTGGGATGAGCCCGAGGCGGTGTGCCAGCATCTCGTCAAAGAGTGCGCTCGTATTATCGTAGATGCGCACGTCTTCGATGGCAAGAGTCGGCACTTCACCGATCATTGCCCTGCGGAATGCGTTGGCGAACCCCGGACTCGCCCCGGAAAGGGTGAATCGTGCGAGGGTGTCGTCCAGACTCGCGAATTCGATCTCCATCACACTCTCCTTCCCCGTCTGCCACCCTTCGGGCGACACGAGTCGTGGGGGATGGGTGTAACATCTTCAATGCGACCGATCCGCATGCCGGCGCGGGCGAGTGCCCGGATGGCGGCCTGGGCACCGGGTCCCGGGCTGCGCTGTTTGCCCTGCCCGGGTGCCCTTACCTTCACATGAACGCCGACAATGCCCTTTTCACGGGCGATTGCAGCGACGTTGCCCGCCATCTGCATCGCGGCGTAAGGGGAACTCTCGTTCCGGTCCTGCTTGACTACCATGCCGCCGCTTGATTTTGTGACGGTCTCTGCACCGGATAGGTCGGTCACGGTTATGATCGTGTTGTTGAACGAGGCGAAGATATGCGCAACACCCCATTTTTCCTTCTCATTTGCTGCCATCTTATCTCACTCCTGCGGGTTTGGTGATGCGTGTGCGCTCCGCGTGAGAATCTGCAACGAACGGTGATTTGCCGTAGTAGGAGATCTGGGGCTCTTCGATCCGGGTCACGCGGTAGCCGGGTATATTGACGCGCCTTCCGTCGATTGCAATGTGCCCGTGAGTGATGAGCTGCCGTGCCTGTTTTGGCGATCGTGCGAGTCCTTTCCTGTGGACAATGGTCTGGAGACGGCGTTCGAGCTGAGCCTGCACCTTGAGCGAAAGGACGTTATCGATATCTGCATCGGGACCGAGCAGCCCGGCGCGCTGCATGTGGCTGATAAGCTCTGCTTTCTTTGCTTCAACGAGTGTCCTGTCCGTGGTGCTTGACATTAACGCGAGCAGGCTGCGGGCAGCCTTACGGTACTTGCGCAGGATGCTCTGTGCCTTCCAGACTTCACGCTTGTTGCGCAGCCCGTATTCGATGACGAGGCGGGTTTCATCCTCTATCCTCGTCTTCTCGAATGGGCGCTTTGGGGTCTGGTACGCCTTGTGGTTCTTTCCCGGGTATCCCATGGATTACGCACTTCCCTCTCTCTTCTTCTTCACACCGACGGTCATACCGGTACGTCCGGTCGACTTGGTGCGCTGCCCACGGACTTTCTGACCGGTCTCGTGCCGGATACCCCGGTAACAACGAATCTTCCTCATCATGTTGACGTCTTCGTCTTGTATGAGGGTGAGATCGGATCCAAGGAGGTGCTTTGACTCTCCTGTGTACACGTCCCTTGGTCTATTCGCCATCCATGACGGGATCTTCGTTGTATATTGCTCAACAGCGGTGCGGAGTCGTTTGACTGACTCTTCATCGATGCGACCGAGCAATGCATACTCGTCCACGTTCGCCATACGGGAAATAACCGTGGAGGTATGCCTGCCGACGCCTTTGATGCCGGTCAAGGCAACCCGCACGGATTTCGTCCCGTCCAGATCGGTTGTGCCGATCCGTACAAAGTATTTTATTTCGTCTTCCTGAGCCATCCAATCCCCTCGATAGTGAGATTTTCTCTTTAGCGCTGAGGGAGGGATTTGAACCCTCGAGTCCCAAAGGGACACAGGTTTAGCAAACCTGCGCCATACCAGGCTTGGCTACCTCAACAGAGGAATCTCGCATCTTTATCAGACACTCGCAGTGGATATCCACTGCTCCATGAATGGTGCTTTATAATATAGTTGGGTGGGTGTAATAAGTGTTTGGCTTGAGGGAGTATCCTGTTGCACGGGGGATCCCCGGTTGGTGTAGATGCTCTCCTGCCAGATCCGTTGCGTTTCCTACCGCAGGTACCCTCCTTATTGCCCGCCCGCCTTCTGGCAATGAGTTTCATACGCGTTCTTTGCTGCCTCGATCTCTGCGTCTCTCTTGCATCCTGCACGTCCCTCCCCCCATGTCTCTTTATTGACGCTGACCTGGACCGAGACATAGGTACTTCCATTCTCCGGTACCGGCTCATGGTACTGTAATATAGTCCGGACATCCGGTGGCAGGAACTTTTTCTGTACGCATTCCTGAAGCTTGTTCTTCCATGATGTGATGGGTTCGGCATGCTCGATCCGCTCCCGGAACAAACGGTGGATAAGCTGCTGTGCCCCGGTGATCCCTTTGTGGTAGTAAACCGCCGCGATAAACGCTTCGAGTGCACCCGCTCGGATCGAGTCGTTGAGTTCCTGTCCGGTTCCCCGGCGGATGCATGCATCAAAGATCCGGGTTGCGACAACAATCTCCGCGAGCTTCTTGTCGTTTGTGGTGTCGTGGAGCATATCGGTGAGGAGAGATTCATCGGTCTTGTCGGGAAACCGTTCGTAGAGTGTCCGGGCACGGTGCTGGAACGATGAATAGAGCTCCTCGGCAATGATGAAATCAAGGATGCAGTCGCCTAAAAACTCAAGCTGCTCATAGTCCTCGCACATTACACCTATCTGTTTCTGCTCGCTCGTCCAGGAACTGTGAGTGAGTGCCTGATCGTACCGGTGGAGTGCTTCGTCACCCACGTCATCGAAGTCCAACAGGGGAGTTTTTAAAAGATCCCGTAGTTCTTTTGCCCGGAACGTATCCATTCCCATAAAGTGGGTTGCCTGATACAAAGAAGATTCCGGAACAAGGGAGTTATCTGAGGAATTCGGGACATCATCTCCGCTCCCGCCTGCTACCTCTCTGCATGTCCCAGGATCATCCGATCATCCCCAACGGGCACCGTAATCCCAAAGGATGTTTCTTTACCCGGTTTTTTGGATCCTGGCAATAGTGTTGCCGGTGACTGCAAAGATATCGCATGAGACCAAGTACGAGAGTGTGAAGTCCTTCCACAACACCCTTATTTTGAGGAAGTGTTGTTTCGGGTGTTTGCGAAGCCGGTTTGCCGTTTTGCGGCATTTGCATAGTTTCCGTTTTTTGCCATTCTGCACACTTCTCAGTACTTAAAAGTGTATTTCCAGCATGTTGTGATTGTAGTTCTTCAATCCGGGGCTGTGGCTCGGTTTTCGAAAATTGGACTTCTGCAATTCCGGGAACAGAGACACATGAAGGTGTTGACGCAATGGCAGTGCCAGCATCTCTCGCGAGATTGGATTTATAGAAGTATTGAGTAATACTTAGATCTAAGTGTGTGTGTATACAGGGTATTTCACCATCCGGGCTCGCTGCTTCATTCATTCAATACTTCTGCACGTGCGGAAGTATTGCAGAAGTGTTGTGGAAGGATAGAAGTATTGTCCGTTTTCTTGGTTCCGGTTATCATCACTCCGGACTGCACCCCCAGTAAACCAAAACCGATATAGATCCCGATCGAAGGTTCAGGTATTTGTCCTCCGCTGTGTTGAAACGTTAGGGATCTCGTCGTAGGTGACAACCGTACGATACGTGTCCACGATCGCCGGGCACTTTTTCAAGAAGTCCGAAACAGGACACTTCCTGACATATGTATCCATACCTGTTTTGTGGATGCCCCGGTAAATTTACGATTCGTCAGAATCGTAAACTCTGTCACGGGACTCGCTCGCAAGTGATGAATGGATCAGACGCCGTTCGATTCGTCTCGCACCCTTGATGCCCTCTGTATGTTAATCAACCGATCGTCAGATCGGTGTCCAATGACCAGGTAACACCACGAAGTGAACCGGGAAACATTATTCCATTTCCTATCGCCAATATAATCTTACCCCCAACAGGGGCGGGAGGCAAAAATGATCAGGCAAATGGGAGAACCGATGAAATCAAAAAAGGAGTTATACCCGGTATCCGATACGGCAGCGCTTGTCATGCTCTGGGCGAGCGAGTACTATCGCACAAAACCCCTTACAAACGCCTACCTAAGCGGGCTTGACCTGTCTTCCGGCGAGAAACTCCTGCGCTGCTATGACCGCATCTGCCCGTGGTACCCTGAGGTCATCGTCAACCGGAAGTACTTCATCAGTCACACGGTAAAGGCGCTCACTCTTGCGGATGATGCACCGGTGACAATCGTCAACCTCGGCGCCGGCTTCTCCCCTCTTGCCCTTGAGATGGCGCCGCTCCTTTCGGATACGCGACATTTTATTGAGATCGATTTGCGCGGGATGAGCCGTAAGCACCAGTTGTACTCTGAACTGGTCCCGGAGCAGTGTGGCTTTATTTCCTGTATCGAAGCAGATATCACCGAACCGGGATCGTTACTGGATGCTCTTGAGCCAAGACGGAGCAGTGAGGCACTCGCGCGCCTCATTGTTGTCATGGAAGGTCTCACCTACTACATCGGCAGAGCAGAAATGGAACAGATGCTGGATACCATCTCTACACTCACCCAGTCGCAGATCATCATTTTCGAGCACCTCAAACCCTGCCGGTTGATCAGCAACGAGCGTCGTTTTATCCCGTACGAGATCTTCTCACACGTCCGGGACCATATCGCGTATGACCGGATGACCACCTACTCCCGCGATGAGATCCCATCGATGCTTTCCCCTGCATTCTCCTGTCGGTATTACGATATGTCTGACATGGAACGGCTGAGGATTGGAGGCACACGGTACTTCCCGACCGCTGAATCGGGCTGGCTTTCATGCGCTGTTGCTGAACGCGGGGCGCTGTCGAAACCTCTGTGAATGTTCAGTGGTTGAAAAACAGCATCGGTTAAACTTGGGCGGAAGGAAGTCCAGTTAAAATCCGTCTTATAAAAAAATCGTGTCAAAAAACCGGTAAAAAAGGATGAACGGATAATTTATAGCGCCATCACGAGTGACCGACGAGTGACAAGCCCGACCAGTTTGCCCTTCTCGGTGACCGGCATGGTGCTGATATTCTTCTTCAACATCATATCGATCACGTCAGATACGTGCGTGTTCCGGTCGACTGAAATGAGCGGCGTGCTCATAATATCCTTCACGAGCAGGTTCCGCAGGTGGACAACGCGTTCATCAGCATCGATCGTAACGGCTTTCTCCATAGCACTTTCAATGCCGTCATCCGGTATATATTTCTTCAACAGGTCTCCGGCACTCACCTGACCGATCAACTTGTGGTCAGTGTCATAGACAACTACAAGCTTGTAGCGCTGGAGCAGCGGGACGAGCACATTGACACTCTCGTCAGGATAAACACTCGTGAAGTCTTCTGCCACCACACTTGCGACGTGGATGGCGGCAGGGGCGATGGCGGAGTTCTGCTTCGCTCCCAGCTTCTCCGCGATTGCCTGACGGGACACGGTCCCGACAACGGTGGTGCTATTCAGCGCAATGAGCGGGTCGATCCCCTCTGTGAGCATCTTGTCAAGCGCTTCGGTGATCTTAGCCGATTTGGATATGGTCGTTGGTTTTACCATGATATTTTTAACAAAGAGTTCCTTCTTCATTTCGCCACTTCCCTTATGATATCATCCCGTTTGATAATCCCTGAAATTGTGTTGTTCTCCATGACAACCAGGCTGTTTTTCTGCTCTCTCGCCATCAATGCAATCGCATCGGCGATCTTCTGGTCAGGTGATATGGTTACGACAGGGCTTGTCATCACATCCCCGGCGGTCACCCGGTTGACCACGAGAGAGATCTGCCCGCCGGTCCCATCAGTTCTCGTCTGGCTCTGTCTTGCTACATCTCTACCCGCCCCTTTGGTCACTTTTGTGGCATCCTCAAAGAACGCAAGGTTTGTCTCCGTGATGATGCCTGCAATCGAACCATCATCGTTCGTCACGACCACCTTGTCGTTTCGTGCGCTCATGACATTGATCACGTGGTCAAGCGAATGGTGCCTGCTTACAGTGGCGACATCCTCCATCACAGCACCGACCGTGCCCTCCAGCGATGCCACCAGCGCTGAATGCATCAGGTCAGACTTGGTCACGATCCCGATGACGGTTCCTGCCTCCACTATGGGAACACAACTGATGTTCCTCTCCACAAAGAGCCACGCGATTCCCCGTATGCCGGTGCCGGGTGTTACTACTACCGGGTTCTCCACCGCAAGCGAGGAGACCGCGATCTGGTCGAGCGACCTCCGTCGCCATGCCGCTCCCTGCTGCTTCAGCCGGTAAGCGATGTCCTTTTTTGTCAGGATACCGGTAAGTTTCCCGTTGTCCATCACGAGCACACGGGATATTTTGTGCTTCACCATCAGGTTGCGGGCATATGCCACGGTGTCACTCGGTGAAACCACAAAGACCGGTGCGCTCATCACATCACGTGCGAACATGACTTTTACTCCAGTGCGAGCGCCCGGACAAGGTCGAACTCAGTCACGAGCCCGATCAACCGACCGCTCTCGATCACGGGTAATGCCCCGATATTCCTCTCCAGCATCGTCCGTGCCGCTTCATTGACGCTCTTCTCCGGGGTCGTTGTGAAAAGTTCCCCGGCGACGAGCGTGCGAACGGGCAGTTCTGTCACCTCCGCGACGTTTCCTGCCGTGAGGCGGGAAAATACCTCACGGCTCCCGAGATACCGCATGATATCCGTTGCCGTGATGATCCCGAACAGCACGTCGTCTGATACGACGGGAAGCCGGCGGAACCGGAACTTCGTCATATCCTGCGTGACCGTACGTATCGGGCAATCCGGCGTGGTCACCCTGAGCGCAGTACTCATTACGTCTTCGATGGCAAGCGTACTCCGTTCAGCGGCAAGCACACGGAGCACGTCGCGCTCGGTGAGGATACCGGAGAGCACCCCCTTTCCGTCCACGATCGGGATACCGCCGATCTTCTGGCTGACGATAATCGCGAGTGCGTCCCGGATGTGTGCGTCAGTTGAGAGGGTGGTGAGTTTCTGGGTCATGACCGTACGCACGCTCTCGTTTATAGCCGCGAGCAGGTTGCCGTCATGCCGTACCTTGACGAGCCGGTACTTGTCCCCGCCACCCATGAAGTTTATCACGTCACCTGAAGTGATAATTCCCCGCAGTTTCTTTGTACCTGCATCGGTCACGGGCAGGCGGCGGAACCCGCACTTCGTCATCGTCTCCACCGCACTGAGGATACTCTCAGTTGGCGGCACTGAGATGACATCATGGGTTGCGATCGCCATGATCTCGCCTTCCTGCTCTGCAATATGGGACTTGAACTCGACGGGTCCCCGGTCGAATTTCCCCTGCATCTTTAAGAGCCGGTCACCTTGTTTTGTGCCCCGGTCATTCTGGTGCAAAATGATACCTCCATTAAGGTCTGTTGCCCGTCCCGCGTGGCACGTTAAAACGATGTCATGCGTCCGGGTATATGGTGTTCCTGTTATCCGGTCATGTAGCCTTTCTGGTTATGGAAGTCCTTTAAGGACATCGTGCCGGTCGATGATACCCACAAGGGTGTCTCCTTCAAGCACCGGGAGCCTGCTCACGTCATACTGGACGAGCAGTTTCGCCGCCACGCTGATCGGTTCGTCCGGTGCGATCGTGATCACAGGTTGTTTCATCAGGTCATCGACCGTCTTTTGCGCGTGCCCGGTAAGCGTCGATCGCACTGCCCTTGAGCTGATCAGGTCCCGTCGGGAGATGATCCCGACGAGGTGCTTCTTTTTGACGACAGGGAATGCGGTGAACCCGCTCTCCATGATCAGCGTGTATATCTTCTGGATGTTATCTGTCGGGCTTGCAGCGACAACGTTGCCGGACATGTGGGTAGCGACCTTTCCGGGCATCTCGTTACGGGAGATGATCACCGGAAAGATATCCGACAGGAGTACTCCTCCGAGAATATGGCGTTCGTGATCGATGATCGCTACGCTGTCCGTACGGCGGTCCCGCATCTTTTTCGCTACAAACTCAACGGAGTCCTCCCTCGTTCCTGTGGGTGCGTCCTTGACGTATCCTTCAAGCGTGACGTTCGATTTCGTCGCGGTCACACGCAGCGCGTCTGTGATGTCAATATACCCGGCGAGGTTTTTTTTATCCCTTCTGAAACTTTTAGCATAGGGATCTCAAGTAAGAAATCCTGTGCTGTTTTCATACGATGTTATCCTCTTCACGGCACCGGGTGCAGAGCATGAGGGTGTCTGCCCGCTTAAGATCATCAGACATCTGACCGCAGCGGTTGCACACTCCCGGTTCAACATCCTCCTCGCGGTTGATCTCAATGAGATCGGTCAGGAGTTCGTTGAGTTCGTTTGACACGGTAAGGAGGTCCCGCACGGCAAGAATGCCGAGAACCTTGTTATTGTCGTCTACGACCGGGAGTCTCCTTACATGGTGCTTCACCATCATGTGTGCAGCTTCCCCTACCGTCTGATCCGCACTCACCGTAATGAGTGGCGTACTCATGATGTCATTTACCTGTACACTGCTGGGCTTCTTGTCCTTTGATACCACTTTACAGTTGATGTCCTGTTCAGTTACGATGCCGACAGGTATGTTCTTTTTCAGGACGATGCAGCTCCCTACTTCGTCATGGCACATCAAAGCTGCTGCCTTGTGAACCGTGGCGCCCCATGCGATGGTCGTGGGGTTTGGGTGCATGATCTCTTTTAGCGGTACATTGGTCTCGAAGCGAATTGCGTTGGAAGTCTTTTTCATGAGTCACCTCCTAGAAGTGCTTGGCTGATGATTACAATTACCATACTCCCCACCACTTGTATAAATACAATTTGGCAGCTGCCCGGTCAAATGCACCACAGTAATATCCGGAATCTTCGCGCGTGCGAGTGCTGCGGACTGACGTTACACTGTACGAGAAACCTAATAAAGACCGCATTCCAAACATTAGTATCTGTTATTGGTGAAATCATTGTTCCAGCACATCATTTCCGATGAGAGAGGTGTTTTATGAAGACCATCTCCCAGAGTTTTGGCAGGGCAAAGAAACGATTCTCCCTCTTTCTCGCCCGGTTTTTCAAAAAGAAACGGACCCGGATCGGTATCTACGGACCTCCCAACGCCGGCAAGACAACGCTCGCAAACCGGATCGCCCGCGACTGGACCGGCGACGCAGTCGGTCCCGTAAGCGAGATCCCGCACGAGACCCGGCGTGCACGAAAGAAAGAGAATGTCGTGATCTCGGGTGCTAACGGGAGTACGATTACCATCGATATCGTTGATACCCCGGGTGTCACCACCAAGATCGATTACCACGAGTTTTTGGAGTACGGGATGGAGAAGAACGAGGCGATCATCCGTGCCCGTGAAGCTACCGAAGGTGTCGCTGAGGCGATGCACTGGCTGCGCGAGGATATCGACGGGGTTGTCTACATGCTGGACTCGACGCTCGATCCGTTCATGCAGGTGAATATTATGATGATCGGTATTATCGAGAGCCGCAAGCTCCCGGTAATTATTGTTGCAAACAAGATCGATCTCGTGGATGCGGCCCCCGCCCGGATACGGAGCGCTTTCCCCCAGCACCCGGTGGTCGCGATCTCCGGGCTGGAAGGCAGGAACACCGAAGAGCTGTACGAGAAGATGATCGAGAACTTCGCATAAGAGAGGGGCACGATGCCACACAAGTGTACGAAATGCGGCAGGGAGTATCCCGACGGTTCAACCGAGATCCTGAAGGGTTGCGGGAGTTGCGGCGGGAAGAAGTTCCTCTACATCAAGGATGCGGAGATCCACAAAGACGTGCTTGAGGAGAAATCGATCGAAGAGATCGCGCTTGAGTCAAAGGAAGAAGTGCTTGAGGTCACGAGTAAGTCACCCAAAAAAGAGGTGGAGATGTATGACCGGGTGGAAACGATCCGGATCGTGGCACCCGGTTCCTACGAGCTCAATATCGAGAAGATGGCAAAGAGCGATGAGCGGATAGTTTCCGTGGGCACTGAAGGCAACTACATCATCGATCTCATGTCCATGGCAACAGATCCAAAGAAGAAGCGGGCAAAGAAGTCATAAGTGCAGATCTCCTGCATGCACCCCCTCTTTTATCGATACCCTTATTATTCCCGCACGGCAAATGGTAAGACAGCACTTTTTAATGTGCTGACAGATGTAAGTCCGACGTGCTTCACCGCACTGCCCGAACGTGGCTTTGGGATTACAGGGGGTCAGTAAGCTTACTGCACTTTCTGGACTTACAGGACGTCTTTGAAGGAGGTATAACTATGGCACGAATGCACGCCCGAAGAAGAGGCAAATCCTGCTCAGTCCGCCCTTACCGGAAACAGGCGCCCGCATGGTCCAACACGGACACAAAGGCAATTGAGAAGATCATCATCGATCTCCGGAAGGAAGGCACATCGAGCGCAAAGATCGGTCTCATCCTGCGGGATCGTTACGGCGTCCCTGATGTCAAGATGGCAACAGGTAAACGCATCGGGGATATCTTAAGGGAGAACAAGATCGAGTCCGAGATCCCCGAAGATCTTCGGAATCTCATGATAAAGGCGCTCGGGTTGCGCAAGCACCTGGGTGAGAACAAGAAAGACCTGCACAACAAACGGCAGCTCCACCTCGTTGAAGCCAAGATCCGCAGGCTGGTAAGGTACTACACGGGAACAAAGAAACTGCCCGCTGGATTTACCTACAAACCCGAGACTGCAGAAATCCTGCTGTCACGGTAAGACAAGAACCCTCGTGTTGATCCCCATGTCGCTTGACGCCGCAGCAGAGACCGTTGCAGAACAGATCCGCCGCCAGCCATTCGTCGAGGTGTATGCACACCACGATGCGGATGGCATCGCAGCGGGTGCTATCCTCTGCCATGCGATGCTCCGTGCGGGCATCCGGTTCCGGTTGAGGATAAAGTCAGAGGTCAGCGTCGCAGAACTGGGTGGAGAGGGTGCAAAACTCCTCTGTGATCTCGGTTCCGGGATAGAGAACCTTCCCGGGGACACGATTGTCGTTGACCACCACATCCCACGATTTGAGGGTGAGTTCCATGCAAATCCCCGTCTTTACGGCATCGACGGCGATCGCGAACTTTCAGCAGCCGGCATGGCATACATCGTCGCACAGAAGATCGGGGATAACCGCGATCTTGCCGGGCTTGTCATCCCCGGGATTATCGGAGATGACCAAGAGATCAAGGGCAAAAACCTTGAGATCTTCAACGATGGTATCGGCAACGGAATCGTCCTCCCGGCTCGCGGGCTTACGCTTCCCGGGCGGGACATGACCGAGCGTTGGTACATTGCCACAAACCCGTATCTCTCCGGGATCAGTGGGGAAGAGACCGTCATCGCAGATCTCATCGATGAGGCAAAAGGGGAGAACGGCACACGGCTCGACACCCTCATCTCGCTTGCAGTGCTCCGTGCAGCACCCCAGACAGCGGTTGAAAGCCTGTACGCGATCTACGGCGACACATACCATCTCGAACGCGAAGTGATCGACGATGCCCATGCCCTCACCGCTGTCATTGATGCCTGCGGTAAATCCGGGCACGGTGACCTTGGTGCAGCACTCTGCCTGCGGTCGTCCCACGCACTTGTTAAGGCATGGGAGATCGCACGCCAGCACCGCATGAACGTGATTACGGCGTTACACTCCGTGCAGCCCATAGCGGGCAGTGCAGGGGTGTACGAGGTGCAGGAAGCACTGCTGACAAGTGACATCGCAGATGTGCTGGCACGGGACCAGGTGCAGACCATGCCGGTAATCGTGTATGCACGAAACGGCGAGGTGTGCCGGATCTCGGCTCGCTGCCCGCGTGGTGTCACCGCAGATATCGGACTTGTAGTCCGGGAAGTTGCAGCAGCATGCGGTGGGAACGGTGGCGGACACAACCATCGTGCAGGAGCAACGATCCCGTGCAACCAGATCCCGGCATTTGTCAATGGCTGGCAGGGGGCGCTTGCTGCATGATGCAGATCACCGGGGAGATCAAAACAGAGCACCGGAACGCCCGGTGTGTGGCGGCGGCACTCGCACCGGATAACCTGAAGAGTATGGTAACGACGGCAAGCGGGGACAAGGTCACGACAACAATTGCAGGAACGCAGGTCAGGTCAGTCATTGCGTCAGTCGATGACTACCTGATGATGCTGGCAATTGCAGAGGACACATGTTCATACGTTTCGCAATGACTACGGCAAAAACCACAATGTGCCATGAGATCAACGGCACTTATGGGAAAATCGCAAACATGGTTATTATGCCCAGCGTCGTGCGGAACGGGATGGTAAACCAAACAGGGGGAGAACTCCTTTAAGGTGATATTATGGCAAAGAAGAAACAGGTAGGAAGAAGAGTCGAAGGCTGGAAAGCCAAGAGCTGGTTCAAGGTCTACGTCCCCGACAACCTCGGGAAGGCGTATATCGGTGACACCATTGCAAATGACGCCGAGAACGTGAAAGGCAGGATCATGCAGTCAACGCTCGGCGAGATCATGAACGATTATGGAAAACAGCACGTCAAGATGAGCTTCAAGATTGCCACCGTGACGGGTGATGCAGCATACACGGAGTTTGTCGGGCACGAAGTGACCCGGGATTATCTCCGGTCACTGGTCAAGCGCAGGAGCTCCCGCGTGGACTGCCATATGCTGGTCGTGACAAAGGACGCCAAGAAGGTCCGGTTGACCATCAGCTGTTACACGTTTGCACGGGCGAATATTGCACAGGAACACGCGATCCGAAACGTGATCCTTGCAAGCGTGGCTGCACAGTCACAGGCATGGGACCTGACGACGCTCGTAAACGGCATCGTTTCCGGCGAAATCTCCCGTGACCTCTTCAAGGCAGTCAAGACCATCTACCCTACACGCAGGGTAGAGATCATCAAGTCAAAGGTTGAGCCGGTCGCAGCTCTCATCTCAACCAAGTAAAACGGTAACATTCATCATCTTTTTTTTACAGGTGCTGTCGGATTCACCGTTGTGATGCCGGACCTGTGTACTACCAAGAAGCATAATTAATCCCTGCGTCTAACCATTCAACACGAATGACCGCTCATAAGATCCTGTTCGTTATCATTGACGGTTTGTCTGACAGACCCTGCCCTGAACTTGGTGGTCTCACCCCCCTCGAAGCAGCAAAAAAACCGGTCCTCGACCGGCTGGCGACCGAGGGTATCTGCGGGATTATGGACACGATCGCGCCGGGGATCCGTCCCGGATCCGATACGGCACATCTTGCCCTGCTCGGCTACGATCCGCACACGTATTACACGGGGAGGGGACCGCTCGAATGCGAGGGGAGCGGTATCCACATGGATGCGGGGATGATCGGGTTCCGGTGCAACTACGCCACGGTTTCCCCGGCAGGGTTGATCGTAGACCGGCGTGCAGGCAGGATCCACGACACTGCGGCACTCTCAAAAGTGATACAGGAGGGTGTTGACCTCTCGCGGTTCGGCGTGGAATTCACCTTCCGTTCCGGCGCCGGACACCGTGCGGCACTTGCGCTTAAGGGTGAAGGGCTTGGGCACTGTGTCTCCTCAAACGACCCAAAGAAGGACGGAGTGCCACCGCTCACGGTGAATGCAGTGCGGCAAACTGAAGAGGACAAGAAGACTGCGGCTGTCTGCAACGAGTTTGTCCGGCAGTCGACTGCAATCCTTGCCAACCACCCGGCGAACCAAAAACGGTCCGCTGATGGACTCGTCCCGGCGAACATCGTCCTTATGCGGGGTGCAGGCGAGATGGGGCAGTATGAACCGTTCTCACAAAAGTACGGGATCAATGGGAGCGTTATTGCCGCCGCGAGCCTGATCACCGGCATCGGCAGGGCTGTCGGGCTCACGCCGGTTCCGGTACCGGGGATCACCGGCTCGCAAGACAGCAATATCGACGGAAAGATCAGAGCGGTAATCGACGAGCTAAAAACAAAGGATTTTGTGCTGGTCAATATCAAAGGTGCCGACGAGGCGGGGCATGACGGGCATGTGGCGGAGAAAAAGGCGTTTATCGAACGTGTTGACACCGCACTCGTGCCACTCATCCCCCTTAAGGACTGCCTCCTTGTAGTCTGTGCCGACCACTCTACACCCTGCTCCATCAAGGACCACAGCGCAGATCCGGTCCCGGTGGTCATATGGGGCGAAGGTGTCCGGGTAGACAATGTCACGCACTTTGACGAACGTGCCTGTGCCATGGGGGGGCTCAACCGGATCACCGGTGCGGCACTGATGCCGATGGCGCTCGACTTGATCAACAAGGCTCACAAGTACGGCGCCTGAAATAGCATCCGGGGGGCTTAATGAGAGACGGATCCGTGAAAAACTGGCATAAACACTGCCTGCTTCCTGATGGCACTGAACTACAGGAGCACAGCCTCAAGACCGATCGCAATATCGTGATCGGGGAGTTCTGCCAGATCGATTACGGGCTCCGGGGCGCTGATGTATACGTGGGCGAGTCTTCGAAGATAAGGGAGTACGTCTGGGCAAATGGCGACGCACGGATTGGGAACCTCTGCGAGATTGGGAGCGATGTGATCGCACAGGGGGACGCCTATATCGGAGAAGGCGTGAAAATCAACGGAAAACTGGTGGTGAACGGGACGCTCGATATCGGAGAGAAAGTCGAGATCAAGGAGGGTTTTTTCGCAAAAGGTGCAATAGAAGTGAGAAACCCGATGCCGGTCTTCATGTTCATCCTCATCTACTTATTGACCCTCATGAGAATTCAGAACGAGAGAGAACTCGACCGGATCCTGGATGACATCTTCTCCGAAGACGAAGCGAAGATGGAGATCCCGCTCATGATCCCTGCACGTTCGAGACTGGACATGAAGCTCTTCTCGGTTCCCTCAACGATGAAGATCGGCAAGCGGTGCCGGCTCCACGGGAATATCCGGGCTGGCTCGATCGATGTCCAGCAAGACACCATAATCTTTGGGAGCCTGCGGGCAAAGCACCGTATCAGTGTTGCAGGAGGTGCCACCATTCACGGGAATGTCGAAGGCGGCGGAACAGTCTTTGTGAAAAAGGGCGCCCATATTTTAGGGGATGTCATTGCAAAGTCCCTCACACTCCACGAG
>JAPKXU010000194.1 GCA_026394655.1 Methanoregula sp.
GTCAAGAGCAACCTGCAGCTTGCGGAATGCACCGGTCATTGCGAGGACTTTGACAAGGTTTCCGTTGTAGTCTGCCATCTCGATGGGGTCGAGGAACTCGCGGCGTGCACCGATCATGGAGTCTGCCTTCATGATGATGTATCCGAACTTGCTTGCCTTGACACCTTCCCATTCCTTCTTTGTGGTTACATCATCAGTAATGATGATAACCGGGATACCTGCTGCAGCGAGCTGTTCGCGGGCACCGGTTGGACCGGGAAGAACCCCGTTGGGGGAGACTACAATACAGAAGTCCGGTTTATATGCCTTAAGGTTTGAGACGACACGGTCAACATCAGCCGGCTCAAGCTTTGTTCCGCTGGTCGCCATGAATGTCTGCATGTCTTCACGGTCTGCTCTTTCATCAAGGAGCAGTTCTGCCATTACACCACTGGCAATATTGCCTAACTTGGCTACACCTACTTTAACAACCATTGAAATTTCACCTCTATTTTTTTTATAACACGTTACTATGACCCGGAGTTCATATAAACATTTTGAAATCGATTTTTCCGTCGATAAACAAATCTTTAAATCCGGTCTCCATTGATTCATCCCCCCGTATTGATCCGGAGAGATCGCGTGTGAAGTTAACGAAAAGTGTTTAAATTCTCGCGAAGGAATAGATAGTATGAAAGATGGGTTGCTCACCGATCGGCAAATGGAAGTACTTCGCTATCGCAAACAAGGCATGACCCAGCAACAGATCGCCGACATCATCCAGACCTCAAAGGCAAATGTCTGCACTATTGAAAAATCAGCCATGGAAAATATCCGGCGGGCAAGGGAGACGCTCACCTTCCTCTACACGCTTGATGCCACCCCGCTTTGTATTGTCCCTTCAGGAACGGATCTGTTCGATGTTCCTTCGATGATCTTTGCAGAAGCGGAAAAGACGAATATCAAAGTAAAGTATGACACGATTTCACTGATCAACCTGCTGCGGGAATCGCGCTCGCAGGCATGCTCGGCTCGCCTCATCTGCGAGGACATCCAAGTATACCTCACTGAGAAAGGTGAATTATATTTTGGATGAATGCAGCCATGCACCGCGGGCATTCCCTGCCAGTAATCCCCCGTGAGTGAACCGATGATGCATCTGCGTAATATAAGCAAACAGATGAATCGTGTGATTGACAACACGTTCATGTCCCTAAAGGAGAGCCCCGGAAACCGGGCATACCTATATATCCTGTTTTAATCAACATTTAAGGAAGCCGATATGGGGATATCTCAGCATTGAACAGGTTACCGGTCAGTATTGTCCGGAATATGCCTGTGAACTGCACCGGCGGAACCGTCCCAAAGACACTAAGGACAAAGGTTCTGCCGTGGGTATCTTTCGATTGGTGAACCCCGTCAGATGGCGGGGGATACCGAGAAGGAGTTGTGATTCGTCACAACGAGCTGACAGAGTTGGATCTGACCATAGCGCATGGGTGGACGTCTAAAATGACGAGCCCGTTCTCCAGCTGGCACCGTGCAAGCTGGGGATGCGTCAATGTCAGGGTCTTCTTTCGCGAGACAGGTAACACCGGGAGAACCGGTGAAAGCGGTGAGTTGATCTCATCCCTGACCCAATACCGGGGCGATCAACCCGGCAGGAATACCAGCACGCGCACACGTGTTGCGGGTATTTTCATGCTACAACGGTTGGACCGTCGTCCCGGATCGCGTGTTGGCTTTTAGACAGGCAGATATTTCGCTTCTGTCTCGGGTTAATCGCAATTCGTGTCGAAGTAAGAATTCCTTACACGAATAACAGAAGGATTGATTGACACATGCCAAAGATAAACAGACCACGCCGAGGCTCACTTGCATACAGCCCGCGGAAACGTGCTAAGAGTCCCATACCAAAATACCAGTCCTGGCCCGTGTACACTGGCGCACCAGCGCTCCAGGGGTTTGCAGGCTACAAAGTGGGAATGACGCACGTTATCATGGTGGACGATCACAAGGACAGCCCGACCGAAGGCAAAGAGATCATGGTCCCGGTGACCATCATCGAGATCCCTACCATGAAAATTGCCGCTATCCGCGCGTATGCCCGTGACACCTACGGTAAACACGCATTCACTGAGTGCTGGGCAGACGAGCTCGACAGTGTGCTCTTCCGCAGGATCACGACACCCGGTGATTATGACCGCGAGACTGCAAAGAAGAAGTTTGCCGATGCAGTCGCCGCAGGGATGGTTGCCGAGATCTATGCCCTTGCGTATACCCAGCCAGCGATCATCAGCGGTGTACCCAAAAAAGTACCTGACCTCATGGAGATCAAAATCTCTGGAGGAGACATTGTAAAACAGTATGAATTCGCCCAGAGCGTACTCGGAACCGAGATCCGGCTGGACAATACCATCCAGACGGGTGCATATGCGGATATCACTGCAATTACAACGGGTAAAGGCACCCAGGGACCCGCGAAGCGCTGGGGAACTGCCCTCCGGAAGCGGAAGCACTCAGTCGGTGGGAAAGAACGTCACATCGGTACCCTCGGACCATGGAACCCACACCACGTGCGGTGGCAGGTTCCCCAGAGCGGTCAACTGGGATACCAGCAGCGCACAGAGTTCAATAAACGTGTCTTGAAGATCGGTGAGAACGGTCTGGAGATCACCCCAAAAGGTGGTTTCCTCCATTATGGTGTCCTGAAGAACCCGTATGTCATCATCAAGGGTTCAATTCCGGGACCCGTAAAGAGACTCGTGAGAATACGCCCGGCAATCCGCTTGGGAGAACATGTCGTCAGGATACCTGCAATCCAGTTCCTGAGCGTCCAGAGTAAGCAGGGGTGATGAAAGATGAAAGCGCAGGTTAAAACAATTGAAGGCGGAGTGGCAAAGGAGATCGAACTTCCGGCTCTGTTCTCTGAAGAATATCGCCCGGACCTGATCAAAAAGGCAGTGATGGCACTCCAGAGCACCCGCAGGCAGCCGCACGGGACTTACCCGTTTGCCGGCATCTGTTCGTCTGCGGTTGGCTGGGGAAGTGGTCGTGGCGCATCGCACGTACCCCGTCTCAAGAATGGCTCCCGTGCCGCGAAAGTTCCGCAGGCAAAAGGCGGTCGTGAAGCACATCCACCGGTCGTTGCAAAAATCCTGATTAAAGAGATCAACCAGAAAGAGAAGCAGAAAGCATTCCGTTCTGCGGTAGCAGCAAGTATCAGAGAAGACCTCATCACCTGCCGGGGACACCTGTTCGATGGTGCAATCCCGGTTGTCTTTGAAGACAAATTTGAAACCCTCGAACGCACCCAGGATGTCATATCAGCCCTTTCGAGCATCGGTCTCTACAATGATATCGAACGCGCGAAGGACAGCAGGAAGGTCCGCGCAGGCAGGGGCAAGATGCGGGGGCGCAGGTACAAACAGAGAAAAAGCCTGCTCATCGTCACAAATACCGCCCCGCTTCGTGCCGCACGCAATCTTGCGGGTGTCGATGTCGTGACGGTTGACCAGCTGAATGTTGAGCACCTCGCACCGGGCATGCAGGCAGGACGCCTGACTGTCTGGACAGAAAGTGCCCTTATCCGACTGGAGGGGAGATAAATGATCCTCAAACACCCGTTCGTCACAGAAAAGGCAATGGTACTTCTGGAGAATGAGAGCAAGATCCAGTTCCTCGTGCACCGTCAGGCAACAAAACACCAGATCAAACGCGAGATTGAAAAATCGTTTGACCAGAAAGTGAAGCATGTCGACACACTCATGACAATGCACGGCGAGAAGAAGGCAATCGTGAGTTTTGAGAACGATAAAGCCGCAGAGGAAATACTCAGCCGGCTTGGCATTATGTAGGTGGGGAACATGGGACATCGCATTACCACACAAAACCGGGGCAGGGGAGGCCCGACCTATCGTGCACCATCCCACCGGTACAAGGCTGAACTGAAACACATTGGAGACGGCACAAACGATATCGCCGGATCCATCATCGATATCGAACACGACCCGGCACGCAATGCACCCATTGCCCTTGTCAAACTGGAAGACGGGCAAAAAGTCTACATGCTTGTTACAGAAGGGATCGGCATCGGCGAACCCGTTGCATGGGGAACAGATGTAGCCGTAAAGAACGGAAACACGCTCCCACTCATAAACATCCCGACCGGTTCATTCATCTGCAACATTGAATCCCGACCAAACGACGGGGGCAAGTTTGTCCGGTCGAGCGGGGTTCAGGCAGTTGTCGTCGACAAGATCGGTGAACGCGTGGGTGTCAGGATGCCCAGCGGAAAGACCAAATGGTTCAACGCACGCTGCCGTGCGACCATCGGTATTGTTGCCAGTGGCGGGCGCGTCGATAAGCCGTTTGTCAAAGCAGGGAACAAAGCGCACAAGATGCGAAACACCGCATCCAACTGGCCGCGTGTCCGGGGTGTCGCAATGAACGTGATCGACCACCCATTCGGTGGCGGTGGTCATCAGCACACGGGTCGTCCCAAGACGGTTGCGCGGGGTACTTCTCCGGGCAGGACTGTTGGACATGTGGCTGCACGCAGGACAGGTAAGAGCAGGAAGTGAACGGTATGGCAGCACCTAAAAAGACACAGAAGAGAATGCCCAGAAGGCGTGAGGAGTTCACCTATCGCG
>JAPKXU010000078.1 GCA_026394655.1 Methanoregula sp.
CGTTTTTTACGTTTACATTTCCTGGTACAAATTCTATTCCATATGACAAGGCTAATTCACCTCATTGAGTATTACCGTCCACGCGCTTAAATAAATTATGATTTACATTTATCCCGGCGGATAATCCGCACGTAATCTCCCCGTCTTTTCAGAATTTGGAGAGAAAACCGAGATTGGTCAATCCAAATTGGAGGAGAACGCAGTAAGATCTTTCCTATTTACCGCTAAAGCAGGTTCTTTTAAGGTTTTGGTCGTGTTTAATCGTTCTTGGAACACAGCATCACCATCGTTATTGCGAGTGCAGGGGTTACATCGAATTACCGGAGTTGACTGATACATGGCTCACGCATTCTTTACCGCCGGATTACCCTAAGTTACCGGACATTCAGGGCACTCGGAACCCGCAAATTCTTGTAGGAAACTAGATCCCTGGCTAACCCAAATCAAGACGTTTGTGATAAGAGCCCTTTTCAGGTAGCCTTCAGGTAGCCATCTGTATCTCACGGTCAATAACCGGTACGAGTGATAAACATTTTTTTCTTTGGGCATAATTATCCTATAAGATATTGAATCCCGGTGAGCAATTATAAATTAGAGATTTCAGATAGTCCATCGGATATTTAATCAGGATTTGTTCATGCGGATACTCGCAATAGGGTTGGGGGGAGCAGGTTGCCGGATTGCCGGTAGTCTCTACACCACAGATCGACGGAGCAGCAGGGTGGCGTGCGTTCAGGCGCTTGCCATCGATATAGACGGAGACACATTAGCGAAGCTGGGCGATCTTCCGGAATCTGCAAAGGTATATTTCCCCGCGCTTGAAGCCGGTTCTTTGGATGCGATTGGCAATACCAACCAGACTGCAACCGTTGACATCGGGGAGATCATTGCGCGCATTCAAAATGTTGAAAGTGGAGACACCGATGCCATATTCATCTGTTGCGGGCTTGGCGGTGGTATGGCGAATGTTGCCCCGCATATTGTTACTGCACTCAGGGCTTCGATTGTCGAACCGATATTCGGTTTATTCACCCTGCCGTGCCTATCAGAAGGAGAGAAGCGATCGGCAAAAGCAGCCGACGACATCGAGATGCTTTCACCGCTGCTGGACGGGGTCATCCTGTTTGACAACGAGACCTGGTCGAAGAAGATCAACGCAAAGAAGACCGCTCTCATCAAGAAAGAGACGGGGGGTGCCGGGTTTTTCGGATTTGGGAAGGCACGACAGGAAATCTCACCAGCGGATGCCGCACGAATGTTGCTGAACGAAGGTATTGTCCGTAGGATCAGTCTCATCCTCCGAGCCGGGGAGTTCAAAGCCGATGGGGGTATCGATCTCGCTGAGGTCGTGATGGACTCCGGTGAGGTTCTCAACACCATGAAAGGGATGGGATTTATCACCATCGGTTATGCGGTTGAACACCTGTCCCAGCACCCATTCGGGTTCCTTTCCCGGTGGCGCCCGGTCAGTTTCTTTGCCGAAGAGCACAAAAAGAGAGCCTCCCGTATCGTAGAACTCGCAAAACAGGCAATCTACAACGAAATCTCAACACCCTGCGATATAACGAGCGCGGCAAAAGCCCTGGTGCTCGTTGCCGGTCCGTCCCATGAACTTTCAATGAAGGGGTTTATGACCGTACGCAATTGGATTGACCGTAGCATTGCCGGTCTTGAGACGAGATCCGGGGATTACCCGGTGACAAATACAAAATATGTCGCGATAATCGTCATGCTATCCGGTCTCGAAAATATCCCCCGGCTCACGGAACTCACCGAGATCAGGGCACAATATACAGCAAGCCTGCGCCGTGGTTCATCTGTGCCGGGTAGCCACTCATCCGATCCCAGTACCGGATTGCCCAATGACATGTCCGGGGAGACAACCGAGGATGCTCCTCCGGTACGCAGGTTTTTTGGGGGAAAGGATGAGATGATCAGTCTTCCCGGAAAAAAATCTTCGGCTGGCAAGTCACCGGGCGAACGTTCAATTGATACCTCCCCCAGTCCAGATGCCCGTGAACCAGAGAGCCCTTCTGCCGAAGAGCCCGTAGCCAAACCTACCGGTGACAGATCTGCGTCGATTCGTCCCGAGCCGACCGTGTCACGACTTCCCCGGCGACACCTGATTGTAAGTACTGGCGAAAAAAATTTTCCTGACCCAACTATCCGGAAAGCGCCCACCACTCCTCCCACAACTTCTCCAACAATCCCACAAAAACCGCCAGCAATTCAGGAGCAGGCGCTCCCGAAACGATCGATAGTGGAAAAAGAACCTTCACCTCGTTCGAGAGAAGATCTCTTAAAGAAACGAGAGCAGGAAAGGCTCCGGATTGAGAGTGAGTTGCAGCGACAACGGATGATGGCAATCTCCGGGCACATGAAGAAGAAACCTCTTGGGGAGACAGCCCCCCATCATTCTTCTCCGGACATCCGCCAGATGGAGAAGCCCCGTGAGCATACAGCGCAACCGGAAGCGGAGGTATACCCCCCACGGACCCCTGCTGAGCCGGTGCCGAGTCCTGTACCTGACAGGAGGACCGTGATTGTGGTAAAGAAGCGGCATAGCCAAACAGAGGCTGCTTCTGCCCCGATCTCTGAAAGAGACCCTGTCCCCGAACTGCTGCCAGACGGAGAGACTATGAATATTTCCCCGGCAGTGCCTGATGAGATGGACCCGGAAGAAGCAAAGATCAACTTAAAAGGGATGCTGAAACGTTCAAACGATGACGTTCTGGCAGGAAAAGGCATCTCAAAGAGGGTCCCTCCACCGGTGAATGATGCAGTTCTCTTCCGTGCTGGATTTAAGCCCAAAAAGAGCTTGCCGGAGTCTCCCAACGCACTTCCCGTTCCTGCCCCAGCAGAAGAAAAATCCCCTCCCCGTACATCCCAACTGGTCAGAAAGCGCGAGAAGAAACCAGTTGACGATGAGGGGGATGCATCCGGTTGATGATCAGTTGGTCTCCATCACTTTGGAGAACGGAATGTTCCCGGCTCCAATCTCAGTCCTGATAGCAAGATCCTGTTCGACACAGTTGCCAATATAGTTCATTCCGGAAAATGCAACAATCGAGAGACGGAATGGGTTTTGTGGGAGATTAAATGCCTGGTTACCCATCGCCACCGGAAAGACAAATCCACACTCGTTCATGTGACGGATGGTCTGTTCTACCTGTTCCCTTGCAGAGCACGGGACTTCACGAACATTTGCAAGCGCTATGCCGGTCTTCGTCCGGATAAAATTGTTGATTGAAGTCAGACCTGACGAGATGAAGAGTTCAAGGGGGTCGATGGTTGTGCCGCGGTACCCGATCAGGTCCCGGAACCGTACCGGGGTTCCCTGTTCGATTTCGAGCCGCCCACCATATGCCATTTTCACGGGGATTCCTGCCCTCTGGAATACACCATCCATGGAGATGCTGCAGAGTGTGATTACCCCGACAGAGTCTGAGGGGATTCTTGGATCACGATCGACGATACGATATGAACTGAAGAACCCACACCCTGCCTTTGCTACTTCATTAAATGTCACGATTGTCCGTTCGAACGACTCCTTGGGTATGATCGATAGGTTGTACGCAACATCACCCGTCCCGGTGGTGGGATCAAAGGTGCTCCTGTACGCGAGCCGCTCGAGTTTGGATATGACAAATCCAATCCGGTCATCGACAAGCGCATTATCCGACTCCGCGAGCCCGAGAGGTGTCAGCATCCGACCCTGGTTGCCCACTTTCTCGGTAAAGCCCGAACTGTCGAGGTAACTGAGGTGATACTGGACCGCACGGTCACTAAGCACGAATCCCCGGTCTGCCATCAGTTCCGCGAGCCGCTTTGCACCGACCGGTTCATGGTGTTCTTTTAGTATCCGCAGGATCTCGATATATTTTCGTTCTGTCCGTATCATGATTATTTTGCCTCCACCGCACCGGAACTGTCCTGGTATCGTCCGGAATACCCTTCACTCCAATTTCGCACCTCGTGGAGAATCATCTGGACAATGCGATCGTTCTTACGCACCGCGATATCCTCACCTCCCATATTGGTCAGGCAGAGAGTCAACTGCCCGCGAAATCCCGGATCAATAAACCCGGCACCCATAAGCACCCCCCGCCTGCCAAGCGATGATCGGCAACGAAGGGTGCCGGCGGCATCCACGGGGAGTTCCACCCATTCAAGGCTGGGAACCAGCGTGCAGGTGCCCCGGGATAAGATAATGTCTTCAGCTGCGCGGAGATCATAGGATGCGGGTTGCTGGCATTCGGCACTGTAAGGTGCAATGACAAGTCGTTCCTGCGCACATTCGCTTTTGATGCGGCGGACAATCTCATGGGCAGACAGAATCATTCATTAGTTTATCAGTCAAAAAATACTTAATATCTTTTATATGAAAAACGCAATCGCTTTTGACGGCAACTGCATATAATATGCCGATCCCGGTGGCGTTCTCATAGAGAAGATGGAAAGGATCCATGGGGTAGAGGACATCCTCTTGGGCTTCGAACCCAAGGACGCGGGTTCGATTCCCGCTGGGTCCGTTTTTATCAGTTCCCCAAAGAGCCGGCGCGATATCAGCATTCACCCTGAAAAACGCGACGCGGGTTTTTTTTGTATAAACCACCGATAAGCCCGCGATAGTTTAAATGTACAGCATGAAAACGGTGCGAGCCGTTTTCATATTAACCCCGATAAGCCGATGACATCACAAAGATACGGAATGCAAAAAAGTTAGAGTTCATTTTTCTTTATGATGTGCCGCCGTTTTCTGCGTGAGAATATCCTGATCACTGCAAACAGGCAGAGGACGATGATCACACCGACCCCGATCAAGGTGACGAGGCTCCAGTCGGTGGTCTTTTCAAGAGTGATGGTGAGCGGGGAGGGGGTGGTTCCTAACGGGAACTGTTTCTGGACAACTCCCGGGTAGTACCCGTCTCTCGTTGCTGTGATGTTATAGGGAGTGTTGTAGTTCAGTGTCGTCGTGAACTGCCCGTGGGTATCGGATGTACCCGCGACTGCCCCGTTCAGCAGTATATTTGCATTCGGGATAATCTTCTGGTCCTTGTCTTGAATATAAATGGTCAGGGGGGCACTCTCGAACGGCAGTTCAACCGTGAAATCGTTTCCCGATTTTGTAATATTTATCTGGGTGGTCGTCGTCCCATATCCCGCCTTTTGAACGTCGATTGTATAGGTACCGGATATAAGATCCGGGAGATTGGCACGTCCGTACTGGTTAGTTGTTGCCACAATAGTGCCATTCATCCGGATATCTGCACCGCTCAACGGGGATTTGCTCACATCAGAGACGTAGATGAATGCACCAACTGGTGACTTTGTCAGGATTGTTTCGAAGAGTGCATCGGTGTCGCTGATCATCCTTGACACAGAAAAGGTTTCGTAGCCATCCTTCTTGATCTGGAGGGTGTAATACTTTCCCCGCGCGATCGGAGTGATCAATATTCCGTTAGCATCGGTTTTACCCATGAGAACAGAATCAACTCTGATCTCTGCATCTGGGACCGGTACCATCCCATCCTTATCTTTGACGGCAAACGAGAACCGGTTACCGGAGATCAGCCAGTACTGTACATCTTTATTCTCGGTTTCAACATCGATCATCCCGCTGCGGGGTTGGTAATTCGATGCCGTGATGTAAATAGAGTACAGTGTCGTTGCCTGGACACCAAACGTGGCAGAACCCGTGATATCCGACTGTTTTGTCTGCGTGAAGTTCTCCGCGGACAGGTTGATGGTTGCCCCATATACCGGCTGGATCGTGTCGGAATCGAACAGTTTGACGTTCAGCGTCAGGCTCTTCCGGTTCATATACGCTATGACAGACGTCTCGTTTTTGATGACAATTTTTGACCAGTCGTCATATCCCGTCTGGGATACAATGATATTGAGGTCGTTTAGCCCGGAATGCGAGATGACAAATTGCCCGTTGTTGTTCGTCCTGCCAAGATCAGCCCCATCAAGGAATACAGTCGCATGAGAGATCGAGGAGTTATCCAGACTGTCCTGCACGTTGATCTGCAGTATCGTTGCCTGTACCGCGCTGCAAAAGATGATAATACACAGCAGGGAAAGAAGGAAACGAATCCTATATCTATACATAGTAAATTATCCCCCCCTGCTCGTATTTTAGCCCATCGGTTCAAATCACGGATATGGAAGGTACCCGGTCAAGGAGCATGCCTTCGACAAGCACCGGCATGAGCCTTCTCCCTTCTTCGATGGCATTCTGGAGGCGCCATGAACGGTCTGCATAGAGCGTGAAGAGCGGTTCACCGGCTTTAATGAGTTTGCCTTTCTTTGCATGGAGCAGGATACCGGCACCTCGGTCATGTGGTGCACCGGCGATGCGTGCGAGTGTGATCAGAGATTTGTTGTTCATCTCGATGACGTATCCCGATGCAGGTGCCTTCACGACAAATTCGTGCTCGCCGGGGCGGATGTCATCAGATTTCACTGAAGGGTCACCGCCTTGTATCTCGATGATCTGCCGGAACTTTTCGAGGGCTTTTCCTTTTGTGAGGAGTTCCTGTGCCATCGCGGCACCAGTGCCCCGTGCGGCTTTTCCCGACATCTCAAAAGCGATGCCGGCGATCGAGAGGCTTTTCTGGATAAAGGAATTCGGTTCGGTTGCTCCTTCAAGGACACGAAGTGCCTCTCTGACTTCAAGGTTCGGTCCGATGCTGTGTCCTACCGGGATATCCCCGTAGGTGAGAGCACATTCAACTTTGATGTTGAGCCGTTCCCCAAGTTCGATGAACTCCCGTGCCAGTTTCCTGCCGTCCTGCATGGTCTGGACTTTCGTGTACTGTCCTACAGGGATATCGATTACGACAAGGTTTGCACCGACAGCATACTTCTATGCCATGACACTCCCAAGCATCTGTCCTCGTGCGTCGATCTTGAAAGGGTATTCCTGGATGATGATCCGGTCATCGGCAGGGGCGATGTTTGTGGCGCCGCCCCAGACAATCGCACCGCCGACTTTTTCTGTCATCTGCTGGACTTCGGTTGCGGAGAATTCGACGTTTGCGAGGACTTCCATTAAGTCTGCTGTCCCACCAGCGCCGGTGATAGCACGGGAGCTGGTCTTTGGGATTTTGAGCCCGCTCGCGGCAATGATGGGAACGACAAGGAGCGAGATCTTGTTGCCGGGGACTCCGCCCACCGAGTGTTTGTCAACGATTGGGTGGGATGCAAATTTTATCTGTTCGCCGGTTTCGACCATCGCACGGGTGAGGTGCTCCACCTCGTCCATGTCAAGCGGGTTGATGTACGAGGCGGTGATAAACGCGGTGAGTTCGGCGGCGGAGATGTCATCGTTCACTACGTCTTTTATGATGGTCAGGGTCTCGTCTTTGGATAATTTGCCGCCGTCCATCTTCTTCTTGATGAACTCCAAGGAGGCGGGGCGTCCGGCTTCCCGCACCTCAATCTCTACACCGTCAATCAGGTTCAGGCGTTCGTTTGTGATCCGGTAGACGCCCGCTGTACCCTGCCCGGCAATGGTTGACGTAGTATCGACAAATGCCGTTACGGATACCCCGTTCTTCGGGTTGATTACCTGTACCCGGTCACCGTCCAGAATGCCGATGCTCCGGGCATCGAGACGGTTGAGCAGCACACCCCGTTTTGCGATATCAAGAATTTTTCCCAGCAGTTTCATGGATTATTTCCCCTCTCCAGATGCGGCGTTCTGTCTTGAGCGCCTTCTCTTTATACCTACTTAGGTTGTGGCATCATAAAAGAAATCGTGCTGGGGAATTTCGGTGGTTCGATCGAATCGTGTTATGGGTGTAGCATGATCAAGAATTTTCGTGAGGGGATCTGTTTTAGTGAGGGACGATACAGAGTCTGCTGCCGGTACAGGATCACATTGACGGGGGGTACCTGGGGGATAGTTTCGAAATCCCCGGTCACCCACAGGACCGGGGATTGCCAGACAGATCATGTTCATTTTGCGGTTGAAATGGTTCCGGCAAAACAAGTCTTTTTTATCCATACGTTTCATATCATCAATATAGGAATGTGACTATGCAATCCCCTCTTCCGGCAAAAGAACTCCGCCCAAGTGTTATTTCCCTTCTCACGAATCACCGTGATACGATCAAAGATCAATTTCGTGTCCGAAGGATTGGTATCTTTGGTTCTGTAATCCGTGGGGAAGAGCATGATGACAGTGATGTCGATATTCTTGTTGATTTTGAACACGGGCAGGCAACACTTCGCAATTACATGAGTCTGCGCAGGTATATCCAGTCACTTTTTAAAAGAGATGTTGACCTTGTGACGACAGGTTCACTGAGCCCCTATATCCGTCCGTATGTGGAGCAGGAAGTGATCTGGATTGCAGAAAGATAAGGGCTATCTCCAGCATATGGCAGATGAGATCAACTACTTGTCGGGTGTCGCAGATGTGACAACAATTGAGGTTATTATCAATGATCCGTCATTGAAGCGTGCTGTTGTACGGAGCATCGAGGTGTTAGGGGAAGCATCGAAGAATGTGTCCCAGAACCTTAAACAGCAGTATCCTGATATAAACTGGGATGACATTGCTGGTATCCGGGATGTACTTGCACACCGCTATTTTGGTGTGGACTGGGAAGTGGTTGCAGATGTCATCTATCAAGAGATCCCCCGACTGAAAATGCAGATTTCATCAATCCTTTCAGAAGTTAAATAAAAGTTCTATTCTTGTGCGTCTCTCTTTTTTAAGTTGTCATATCCGGGATCTTTCAATTATCAGATCATCCATCCAACGTTGCAAAGACTTCTTGCGGTTCTACGAATCTCATGGAAATTGTTCTGGAGAACGTGTTGTCGAGGAAATCCATCAGTCTCCCCACCAGTCAAGGGATTTATGCTGGAGGTCCACTGACGAAATTTGTTCCTTTTGATCATATAATGCTCCTTTCCAGGTGTTTTCGCTCATTCAATTTTGATCCACCTAAAGAAGAGTCCCTCCCATTCGGAGGGAGGAACTAAAATAGACAAGATACCTCCTGTATCTTCGAATTCCCTGATGACATGTCATGCCATCTCCTGGCATCTTTCCGGACCGAACACAAATACCGGACTGGATCAAACCTTGGTTTTTTCCATGGGTATCGGTGATATTGACCGATAGACTCAACAGGATACATTTATCATACGTTGATCCAGATAGGTACATAAAGTGTCAAACTGCATACATCCGGATGGCACACAGGGGAGAATAAATATGGCAAAACCAATCGAGCTGGAAACGGTCCTGAAGGGGGATGAGGCGCGAAGATTCCATGAATATCTTGAGAATCCCACCCCTCAGTTTACTCCTGAAAGTCGCGCACTTATACAAGAGGCGCGACAACTATCAAAAAAGTGGCACGATTAAAAATGCCGATAGATTTTAAAAATCTCGTTTTTTCCCTATTGGCACAGGATTCGGATGTGTCATCATTCAGATGCTCCGAATACTATGACCTCGAAGATTTTATAAAATCCAATGCAAAACGATATCAGAATGACAGGATCGCAATCACATATCTTGTCCACTATGAGAATCACCTTGTCGGGTTCTTTTCTTTAGCGATGGGTTGTATCACAGCCTCATCCGTAAAGGATATGAAACGGAATGTTCACTATGATGAGAAAAAGTACCCGGCACTACTCCTTGCACGGATCGCAACCCATGAGGATTATCGCAGGATGGGTATCGGGCGACAGATGCTCAAATACGTTTTTGCATCTGCTTTTAGATTATGCCCGTTTGTTGGATGCAGGTTCATCAAGGTCAACGCTATAAAAAGTGACGGCACCCTGAATTTTTATAAGACATATGGGGGATTCCGGGAGATCACGGAGAGTGCCGATACGGTCGAAATGGTTGTTGATCTCAATGAGGTAGACGTACCTGACAGATCCATCGGAAGGATACAATTGGGTTTATAAACATCCCTGAATTCAGTGCTAAGGTGGTACCCGTTACATAAAATATCCAGTACTCCACCGGTTCCCAGAACCCAGTGGGTCAAAACATTTGCATCGATAAACCAGACTTTACTGGAGATTGTATCCCCTCAAAAAATCAGTTGCTTTTTTTCTTTTTTGAACTCCACAACCCTTTAATCTGACCTGCCTCTCTATACTTGCTAGAGTGCTGACGGATCTCATAGTATCTCTCGGTCACAGGGTTGTAAATTCGCTTCTTTGCGGTTGCGGGAGACATGTGTCACTCTCCTGTTGTTCTTTTATTATTCGTGCTCTGGCTATATACTCGTTTATTGGATTACACGTCAAGCCCCAGATCCGCGAGCACCTTCTTCATTCAGCCACACATCCGCTTCCGGTCGCCCCACCTCAGGTTTCCCGCAGCAGCATCACCGCATCCTCCAAGGAAAGCGTCTCATCCTTGCTGTTCTGAGCAACGTACCGGGACGGACTCAGGTTGAAATCGTTTTTTGCCACATCCATACCGTAGACAACCGTGTTGATCCCGTCCCCGCTTTTTTGAGTCCCGATAAATTTCCGCGATCTGTGCGATACTCTCGTCCGTCAGGAAATTCTTCGGGCGCCCCTTCTGGAAAAGTTTCGATTCGTTCACGGACAGGCACTCGCCAGTGTGCTGCTTCTTCCGGTTGATCACAAGAATAATGCCCGGCGCCGTTGTGTTGTAGAAGAGGTTCTCCGGTAGGGGATAACAGTCACAGGCTGTATCGGTAAGATCCGGCAGAACCGCATCAACTCTCCCGTGTACGCTGGATAGGTATCCCAGAAAAAATGCAATATGCCAAACAACCGGCAGAATACTTTTACTACGGTGAAAATTTCCCGCTCGAAAAAAAGAGATTTTTAGATTTTAGTTCAGTGCCTGCGCACGACAAGGAGCGCAACTGCACCGAGACCGACAAGGGCAACCAGTGCACCAAAGCCCGGCTGTGTGGGGGTCTTGGTGGGGGCTACTGTGGTCGGCGCAACGGTGGTTGCGACCGTGGTGACCGGTGCTGCTGTTGTTACAACAACTGTCGGGACTGCGGTTGGGGCAGCGCCTTCAAGGATGTTGAACAGTGCAGTGCCGGTGGCTGAGACGAGAACTCCATCTTCCTGAACGATGTACTCGTCGGGTTTGAACGTGGATGCGTCAACCGGGAACGAGATTGCATTCAGACCAGTGGTGCCCTTCGTCACTTTGACCGTGCCGGAAGTGCCGCTGAACTCGCCGCTCTGGCTCTTTTGAGTCGGCTTGAATGATGATGAGTAGACCTGGCAGAGAACTTCGTCATCTACCGCGAGGTTGGTCGTTGCAGCGATGGTGAACTTGTCACCGACGTGCCTGTCGCCAACCGGGGTGACGGTGATGGTCGGGTTCTCAACGAGGAACTGGAGCTTGGTGTAGGTATCATCGACGTTCGGGTCGTTGATTGCCTGGACAAGTGCTTCAGCTGCATCGGATCCCTGGAGGCTTCCAGCGCCGAGGAGGGTGAATACCTTGGTTCCAAGGTTTCCGGTGGTAGTAGTGGCAACAAGCTGCCTGTTGTAGACGTAGTCGCCTGATTTGTAGACATCGAACTGGTTGTTCTGCATCGGGTGCTGGGCTACAACGAAGTACTGACCGGGTGCAAGGGTGGATGTGGTTGCACGCGTGACCTCGTACGAGAACGTCGCGTCAGAATTCACTGCTTTCGTTGCAAGATCTGCAAAGTTCTTTCCGAGGACCCAAATCTGGACTCCAGCAGATGGTGAGCCTTCTGCGATACCGGTGATTAAGAGCTTGTCGCCCTGTGCAACTGTGGACTGGGCGGCAGTAGCGCTGATGAACGGCTTCTTGACGACAATGGAAACCGTACCATACGATACTGTGTTGAGTTCGGTGTAGTCATTAGCTAGTGCGGGTCCGCTCAATGCCCAGATGGTGTACGTGCCTGCATCAAGGGCAACATTTGATGTTCCCCACTTATAGCTCCACGTGTTGTCTCCGAGGACAGATGCCATCGTCCATGTGGTGAGATCGCTGATACTTACTGCGTTTGCACGCGGGTTCATACTTGCGATCTGTGACCCTTCAGGTTTCAGGTTCGGCCCGGTAATCATCAGGTAGGTGTTCTGGGTTTCGGTGTTAGTACCGGAGAACTTGATCTCTTCGCCGAGATAGTAGCTCTGGTCGCCAGCAGCAACAATCGTCACTGCACCCTTCTCAACCTTCACATCGACTTCATCGGACTTGTAAGTACCCGCGAAGTTCTGCTCAACACGGACTGTGTACTTCTGTGCCTTTGTCCAGTTGCTGGTAGTAAGTTCAACAGTTCTCGTACCTCCATCATTCAACGAAACGTTCGCATAGAGGTATGTACCGTTTCCTAACTTGACCATGTTCTCGTATCCATTCTGACCAGAACCGGATGCGGGGGTGAATTTGTCACCATGGGCAACATCTGCATACATGGTACCTGTCATATCTGTTGTTGACGGGTCTGTGAATGTTGTACCACTGTTCTGGAACAAATACCCACCAATGGAATTTGCAGCAGCAGGTACAACAGCCGAGTAAGTCACAAGGTTTTGAACTGCCGGTACATTAGCAGATGTTATATACGAATCGTTGGTCACACCGACTTGATTTGGTGCGAACATCGGGGGCTGGTTGTCCCATGCACCGGACATCATGCTGGTGCCCTTAATCCATACGTGGTAATTTGTGTTTGGTCTACCAGTAATAGTCACCGAGAACGGCTTGCTGCGGACAACGGTATCCTTGTTTGCCGTGATCTTTACGGTGTTGGAAACAAGGGTTACGGTCTGCGCTGCGGATACGGTCTTGCCGGTGTATGCTGCACCGCTAAGCTGGTAATTGTCATACATACCGTTCAATGCGGACTCTACGTAACACGTGTAGGTGCCAGCTGGGTATGCATTTTGCCCGGTTGAATCGAGCGCAGAGGTAAACCAGTCGGTCGTTAAAGTACCGGTCGATCCCCAGTACCATGCCGGAGCGTTAATTACCTGGCTGAGAAGCGTGTTCACAGTACCGCCAGTTGCACCGTACAATCCGGTGAGGATATTACCCTGATCGGTTTTTACCCGGATGTTTGCCCATTGACCGCCAGTCTTATAACCCGTATCTGCGCTCCTTGCGGTATCAAGTCCACGAAGTGTCGGCTGGTTCACCGCAGTGTCCATGTCGGTGCCGATCTTGAACCCGAGGTAGTCACCCTGGATGACAGACTTGCCACTCATAGACGTTCCGCCCTGAGCGGTATTCTGTGAGTAATCCCAGATATCTAACGAGAGCTGTGGGTCTTTGACGTTGAAGAAAGCCCCATCCTCTGGGTAAGCAGTTCCAGCCGCGTCCATCGCATACCATGGTCCATAGTAACTGCCAAAAGCAGCGTATGAGATCGTAGTACTATTTACGATACTCGGGTTAGTCAATGGATACGTTGCAGTTGGAGCTGAGTTAGTGATCTGTGCTGCTGATGCCCACCAGCCAATTGCGGTTATGTGATCTGCTGCAAATGCATTTACAGCGCTAGAGAGGTTTAACCCCGTTTCTCCAATAAACACTGTTGCGCCTTTGTTGATGGACGTGTTTACTATGTTGTATGACATTGCCGATACCGGCAACGCTGCAACGAGCACGAACACCGCGAGTGCAACAAGTGCAATAGTTAATCGCTTAGTCATTCGTTTTCCTCCAAAATTTCATCATACATTTCAAGCCCAAGAACCGCTTCGACATATGCCGAACAACGATTCTACGAGCCCCATACTCCGATTAAACGGAATATGGAGGAGTATTTGTAAAAGAGCTAATATATCTTTTGTGGTTGGTTTTATTGGGCATTTTGGGGATTATATGAACTCTGTTTTGGAATCGGGATGCGTTTAAGCGTTTTTGTGAGATCTGCATAACATCATGGAATCCAAATTTTACAATGCAGAAATACATGGAGTTATACTATTGTTCTGTATAGCATAGAGTACTTTAGCATAAATAAAAGATCTGTAAAAAAACGCCAAGCCAATTTACTGCAATGAAATATCCGGCACAACGATCCGGCGCAACGATAACTCTACTTCACCTCAAGATCTGCAATACCCTGACATCACTACAACACGTGAGTCAGCGTTGCAGCAAAAAGGGGCGTTTGTTGAAGAGGAACCCGGGATCCAGACAGAAAATTGATCGCAGATCATCAGAAGATTCGGGGGGTGTTGACTAACAACCGCTCGATATTCCGGAACCTCCTGCACCATGTCACGTGTTTGGATGGATGTATTCCGGGTGAGTGAGGGAACCGTTGAAAACCTACCGGATCCCGGGGGTTACGGCAACAGATTCCGGACTATCGTTCTTCCCGTATTTTCTCCTGCATCTGTCTCACAAATTCTTCGATTGTGCCAATCTGGCAGGTCAAATTAAAGAGTTTTTCTTCGGTGATGCCATGATATTCATGGGAAAGAAGGTTCCGGTATGTGACGAGTCTGACCATTTCTTCTGCGAGTGCTGAATCGATAAATCCATTGTTGTTGAGTACCAGAAATATTTCACGGTAGGTGGAGGGTATACCGAGATCGTTTGCCATCGCCACTTCACTTCCCAGATCAAATACCCGGTTCAGGAGTGAGAAGAAGAGCATTGAAGTAGCATAGAAATTGCGCTTATCGTGCAGTGCCCGGATGTTCTCTATTTTCAGGTCAGCCAAATCCCGGATATATGTCCGGATATCAAGGATAATTGTACCGATCCGCTCTTCATCATATGCTGGCTCAGATCCCATTTATTATCACCGAGGGATTCCTATCGCATGACGGCAATGTCTCCGTATAAGTGGTGCAAGATCAAGGTAATTTCGTATGGTATCGATCTTAATCCGGTGGAGGAGGAGCGGAGATTTGCAGAATACTACACTTCCTTCCCGGATCACCCTGAACCTGATGGGAAGAGGAAGTGCTCCAAAAAGACTCAGATCGATTCCCCATGAGCCATAACTTAAAAGCTGCTGCTGGTCGGATTCGGATATGTTCGTCCGGGAGATGATACAGAGATCAATGTCCGAGTACTGTCGTGCCTGACGACGGACAACCGAACCGAAAAGGATGAGCGCAACCACCATCTCATTCGCGTAAAGTTCATCAACAACATGTCGGACCATTTCCGCATCCATGATGTTGTCAGGTAGTTTATGCATTGATAATCACGATACTTGATATGCTTCGGATGATTATTGGTTTGTCACCTTCTAAAGATTAAACCTTCTTCAACCGGGATGCAAAGACGATTCTTTTGAACGGTCGGACGATCCGGCACCCCCATCTGATATTCTGGCGCGTCCCACATTTGGATTTTGCACAGTTGGAACAGGAACATTGTTGCCAGAAAACCTCCACGGGATCTTGAAGCAGCCTCGCATTTTTCCGAGCGTGGCAGAACGTGATGTCTGTTGTGGGAGAGACCGGGAGTGAATAAAAACGCCGTAATGCCCGGTGAACTCATTGGGCATTCCGGGGATTCAAGGGTGAGAGCAGGAGAACCACACCCCCATCTTTTTCAAGGTGGATAGAAGATAGGATAAAAGACGCGATCCGGGAAACGACCAGCCGGACATCAGAATAAGTTACCTTGATGTTCAACAGAGGTTACCTTAATAATAGTGAATCAAGTAATACAATAATACAAAATGGTGGTCAGCCATGGCAAAACAGATTGAATTAGAGACTGTCTTAAGAGGTGAAGAAGCGCGGGCATTCAACAAATATGTTGATGCCCCAAAGCAACACTTCACACAGGAGAGCAAGGCTCTCTTCCGGGAAGCCCGCCAGCTCTCAAAAGAATGGCCATAACAACAAAATGACAATTGATATTTATTCTCTCGTTTTTTCAAAATTATCTGGCGATTCAGACGTTTC
>JAPKXU010000220.1 GCA_026394655.1 Methanoregula sp.
CAAATCCTTTCAGTCCATCGACCGAGGCGATTAGGATATCTTTCACTCCCCGGTTTTTCAGGTAGGCTAGTACGGTCATCCAGAATTTTGAAGATTCTGCCTCGCCGATCCAGATTCCCAGGATATCCTTTTTGCCTTCAATCGTTATTGCGAATACGACGTAGGCAGTCTTCTTGATGATGTGGCCATCCTTATTGACATTGAATACAATGCCATCAAGATAGATGATGGGATACAATTCATTCAACTGCCGGTTCTGCCATTCCTTTGCGATAGGCAGGATCTTGTCGGTTATCCTCGTTACCATTTCTGCCGATACGTCAAGTCCATACACTTTCTGCATATGGGCTCCTATATCGCGTGTGCTCGTACCTTGGGCAAACAACGATACGATCATGCCTTCGAGATCGTTCGACATCGTTCGTTCGTGTTTCTTAACGATAACAGGTTCAAATGCCCCTTCCGTATCCCTCGGGATCTGGAGATCGATCTCCCCGAATTGACTTCTCAATGTCTTTTTGGTGTGGCCAGTCCGTGAGTTGTCCGTTTGTTTGTTTTTCCAATCATACCGGGAATAGCCCAACGAAGTCGTCATCTCCTCTTCAAGGGCCTCCTGAAGGACATCTTTGATCTCGGCAATAAACGCGGTCGTTATACTCTTTCCGTCTTTCAAACCGTTCTGCCTTAACCAATCTCTCGCTTGTTCTCTCGTAAATAGTTTCGACATTTTGCTTCTTCTCCTACTTCTTCGGTTTTCTCCGTTATAGGAGTTTCAGCAAAAATCGTTACGTTACCAAAAATAGCAAAACAACACATTCAAGGTAAGAGAATTCAATAAAAAATTTAATGAAAACTTATTCAGGAATATTTCTTATTTTTCTTTGTATGGCGGTCATTTTTATGGCAGGGTGTGCTAGTCAAACGGCACCTGCTCCATCTACTGCAACACCAACCCCCACAACTTCGATTCCAACCACAGTTATTACATCAGTCATAACAACTTTGATTCCAACAATAGCACCCAATGTAACAGCAACATCTATTGTACCAATAAAAACTCCGTCCCCAAAAGCCGATCCAACTGATGTATCCGAAATTAAATTCTTACATTATTCCGATAACGATTTCAGTGTTGATTATCCGTCAACATGGACAATAACACATTCAACGTATACCCCATATTACTGCAAAAGTGTTACTGATACTAATCGTATTGATTATCATATATGCTTTCAAAATGAGACAAAATCGATTGGTCCATTCTATTTTTATGAAGATAGTACTTCTAAAACACCATCACGGATTGTTACTTTTACGAGTGCCGATGGTAAATTAAAATTTGTATCATTTACTACAGACTTCGCAGATGCTTTTATTGGAGATTTCCGCCTTAGCCCAACTATGGAATGGTGCAGAGCACGATTTGACAGCAGTTATCCTGATTTAGAAGGGAGAGATTATATTGGAAATTATAAATTTACCCAGCCGGCATCGAACACATTTGGGGTTTCAACATATGATGTCACAATGCCCAAAGGTTCACAATACTATCCATTAGCATACACATTGAAAACTTTCGTTAACATGCATAAAGAAAACAGTTTTGCATTTATAACAGATAATGAAAATTTCAATAAATATCAAAACTTGAAAGAATTCATGCTTTTATCAATAACAACCGAACGATGAACTGTTTGAATATATAGAACAAAAATATATTTTGTTTTCCCCTTTCATTTGAGTGCTAAAATTTTTTTCCCTGATTGGGAATGACTTGTGCATTTCGTTCTCACATCCAGCATTGGTGGAAGTGCCACCATTGCAGTTCTGTTGGCAAAAGTCCCTGATGATTGGTGGAATTTTATATGCGGAAAATGTGATAACGGCTGCAACAACTGTACAACGGTTGATTTAATAGGGTATTCGTGACACAAAATTGACACGAAGCACCAAACAACACGATTAAGAGGGAGTAATATAATCTAAAATGTTGTGAAAAAATATTTCGGGTTATTTTTTATTTTTCTATGTATATCCGTCATTTTTACGGCAGGGTGCACAAGTCAAACAGCACCAACGGCATCTACTCCAGCACCTATCATCACACATTCAGTGACACCACCTGCCACTATCTTTACGATTGCTGTAACTACTGTGACTACGGTACCTCCAGTTACCACGGTCGGAACTACTGATCCTATTTTGCATCGCTGGGTGAGAAAATACATTTTCAAGGTGAATGGACAGGAATCCGGGTATGAGTTCCGGTTTTACCCAAATGGTACCGTGAATTATAAGATCGGGAGTACGACGATGGTCTCCGGCAATATCAAAATTATCGCTCCATTAAGCGAAGCAAGCGGAACGTGGACAAAACTGGAAGATAAAAAATACCTCATTGAGATCCTGCCAACGAGCGGGGCACGGATCTACCGTGTGTATACGCTTGTACCGGCATATGTTGATCCGAAATATCCCGGCGTAACTTTTGCGGAACATATTGAAAGCAGCTATGAGACCGATGACATCATACCGGGACAAGTACCTGGAGTCGATGAGATGTATTTCCCGGAGCGGGCAAAGATCGATTAAATTTCCCCATTTACTCCTTGATGATCCATTCAACATTGATGGCTTATCTCAGATAATGCAATTTGATTGGACGGACATTCTATCTCGCGATAGATCTATCGAAAAAAATGGGATGTTTATTCCGCCCTGGGTGAGAAATTTTAGACCGCCATTGACAGTTATTGATAAATAAATCTAAAAAGTGTAAATCCACTTATCGATACACCCAACGGGTTACCAGCAACAGCCCAACCCACAATATCCCTTCGAAAAGAAAACCAAAACTGCCTCACGCCGATTTCATTTGTTGTATGCATGTATCCCTGAGGGAATCATGTACGTTTTTCTGACCCAGTGAGTTTATGGAACACGGTTACACCCGCTCACAAAACCACTATATCCTCCCACATACGACGTATGGCTATGGAGAACAATCAAACTCGCGAGATGCTCGCCGATCTTATCTGGCTCAATGCTGTGATCGCAACTGAACTCATACAGGTAACCGAGAATACCTCCGCCATCCTTCGGAACGCCCCGCCACCCGCAAGTTGCATCACAGAGCACAACGAACTCCGTGCAACTGCGCTTGCGATCGCCGAAAAGTACCGGAAGGCTTCAGCGCTCGGAAAGCACCTTCACGCCCACCAGTAATGTTATTGACAATCTCCTCCTACAGGTACTGCACAGTACCGCTCCCGGGTGCATCACGCGATGTCCCGTGCCGGTGACACCCGGAAACCCCCGGCGCCCACAAAAAACCATAACCCAATCCCGGAACAAACCCCCACTCCTGCCATGTCGCCCACACCAGATCCCCGATACAGCCTCGTTATCCCGGCGTATAATGAAGAGAACCGGATTGTCTCCTTCCTTGACACCATCCATGGTTTCGACGGGGAACTCATTGTGGTCTGTGACGGCACAGATGCCACGGCTGAAGTCGTGGAGCAGATCGCCCATCAACGGGCTGACCTTATGATCCGCTGCCTTCGATTCAAAACACGGCTCGGAAAGGGAGGGGGCGTTATTGCCGGGCTTGCTGCTGCAGAGACACCCCTAGTCGGGTACGTCGATGCGGACGGCTCAACAAGCATCGATGAGTTGAAACGGCTGTTCTCGCTCCTTGGTGAATATGACGGCGTTTTCGGCTCGCGGTGGGTGCCGGGCTCACACCTCCAGGTACGGCAGGGGCTGCTCCGGCAACTGGAGAGCAGAGGGTTCAACCTGTTCATCCGGTGCTTCTTCGGGCTGAACTTCCGGGATACGCAGTGCGGGGCAAAAGTGTTTAAAAAGGCAGCCATTGATCTCGTATTACCCCGGATGGTCTCGAGGGGTTTTGAGTTCGACGTGGAGCTTCTCTGGAGACTATCCAGAGCCGGTTTTATTATCGGAGAGTTCCCCATCGAATGGCAGAACAAAGTGGAGTCACACGTTGAGAAACGGGATATGATCAGGATGCTCACCGGGCTTGTCAGGGTCCGGCTCCATGCAGGGAGTCCATGATACCCTCATCGGCAAACGAACAGAAGCGCGAGGCATTTTTACTGTTTGAAGACGGGCGGTACCAGGAGTCGCTTGACCTTTGCTACCTGCTCCTCGCAACCGAAAAAGAACAATCGCTCGAAGTACTCACTGCAACGAACCTCTTCTATACGGGAAAACTCGAGGATGCCGAGGTCTTCTTCAGGGATCTTTGCCAGAGGATGCCGGAATCGTCCTATATCCACAGTTATCTCGCCAAGGTGCTGGAAGCGCGGGGCGATGAAGGAGCGATTGCCGAGTGGAGAACTGCCGTTCACCTCGATCCGACCAACCAGGACGCGTTGCGAAGTTATGCCGATTACCTGATGGCACGAAAAGATTTCCGGGGTGCGCTCCCGGTGTTAAAGAGGCTTGTCCAGCAGGGAAAGAAACCCGGTGACACCACGAACCTGGTGCGGGCGCTTGTCGGGATCGGTGAACCGCAGGAAGCGATCGCTACCTGCACGGTGCTTGGGCTGGACCCTCTGGGGTGCCCGGAGTATCTCGATGCACTCTGCCAGTCGAAGGATTACCGACGGGCTGCGGAAACGGCAGAAAAGGTCTGGCGCGAATGCCGGGATCCCGCGATCCTGCGGATCTATCTCTACGCCCTCTCGCAATACGACGTTCCTGCTGCCCTCGCGGCGTACGCAGCGCTTCCGGAGAGAGACCATGACCCTGCCATCCTCTTCAATTATATCCAGCTCCTCATGGCACAGGAGGATTATGCCCATGCGCATGCTGCAACACAAGCACTCCTCGCCATCGCGGACATGCCCCGCCACCGCTTGATCGAATGTGAACTCTGTGCAGCCCTCGGCAATGACGTCCACGCGCTTGCCGCGTATGAACACCTGATCGCCGCCGAACTGCGGACAAAGAACGATCTTGACCAGCTGGAACAGATCATCGGGAAGTACCGGGATTACATCATCGCCCATCTCTCCCGCGATGAAGCGCTCTCGCGGTTCCTTTCCGTGGTATCGGATGACGTGAACGTCGTGAGCCTGCGGGAGACCGCCCGGTTTTACGAAGTGCTGGGAGATGTCGGCGAAGCACGGGCATGGTACTACCGGGCGTACCGGGCGGATTACCTTGCCGGTGGGCTTCCCTATGCCACCTTCCTCGCCGGACTGGGTGAAGAGCGGGAGTGCGAGAAGGTGATGCTGTACATCCTCTCGAACGTGAAGAAGAGTGCTGATCTCGGGCGCGTGGCAGCAGTCATCACGGAGAAGGGTGGCAGGATGTTTGGGATGAAGCGCCTCGTCGTGCACCTGATCAAACGATTGCTGGAACAGCAGCACACGCTCAGTTCAGAAGAGCTGGTGCTGCTTGCAAGCGCCTTTCATATCGCGGCAACGATCGCACTGGACGAGGCAGACTACGCGCTCTCTAAATATTACTGCTTTGCCGGCATGGACGTGATACCTGCCCATACCCGGACAATCCGGCTGGAAGACTTCATGCAGCACCTCATTGTGGCAAAGGAACGTTCGATCGCAGACCCCCCGGTGATGCATTTCTCCCCGATGGAGAGCATGTCAGCGCCTGCCGACAAGCCGGCACAACAACTCATCGACCAGCTTGCGCTCACTGCTCAGGAACAGCAGATCGTCGAATTTCTTCGGTTGCACCGTAAAGCAAGCGAAATGGATCTTCGTAAGCTGACAGGAACGCGCCGGGTTGTCGGCATCGTCAACCGGCTCATCTCAAAAGCGACGGCACAGGGTATCATGCTCATCAGTAAAAGAGGAGTAAGCGAGGATGGAGAGGTCTATGAATATGCCGGAACCTGAAAAGATGGACAAGCGCCGGCTCGAGAGCACAAATATCATAAATGCTCTCCGGCGGGGCACCGTCCCGGCTGGCGGGCTTCCCCGCATCGCAGTCGGGCTTGATGTGGAAGAAGGTGTAATCGGAAAACAGCTGGACTATGTCGCACAGGGCGGAGGGGATCTCAAGTTTATCCGTGGCGATTACGGCAGCGGTAAGACATTTCTTGTCGCACGGGCGCTTGAGATCGCGTGTGACAAGGGATTTGTCACGGCTCATGTCGTCATCTCGGCATCAGCCCCGCTCTACAAGTTAAAGGCGCTCTACCAGCAGATCTGTGCAAACCTCCGCACGAAAGATGACGACCACGCGTTAAAGACCATAGTGGACAACTGGCTTTTTGCCATCGAAGAACGGTTGATCTCGGTAAGCGGGACCGGGACAGAGGATGCAGTTCTCGAAGCGGCAACAGAACGCGAGATCGAGGCAGCGCTCCGTAGTATATCAGAGGTGAACACTGCTCTTGCAGCGACAATCCGCACGTACTACCGGGCAAACAATGCCGGCGACTTCCAGCTGGCTCAGGCAGCGCTCGGCTGGCTTGCGGCGGAGCCCAACATCGGCAGGGACTTCAAGCAGAAGGCAGGGATCCGGGGGGATATCGACGATTCCATCGCGTTTGTCTTCCTCCGGGGGCTCGTTGCCATCATTCACGGTGCTGGCTACGGCGGGCTTGCAATTGCTGTTGACGAGATGGAGACCACACAAGGGTTGCAGCGCAACCAGCGCGAGCGGGGGTACCACACGCTCGTGCAGCTGATAGATGCGCTTGACCGGGGCGAGATGCCACGCTGCTACTTCCTCTTCACCGGGACTCCGGCGTTGTACGACGGTTCGCGGGGCATCCGTTCTGTCCCGCCGCTCTACGACCGCATCAGCGTGATGCAGACTGATTCATACCGGAACCCCCGCCAACCCCAGATCACGCTCTCGAAGTTCGATACCGGAAAACTTGAACTGGTCGCCCTCAAGGTCATCGATGTCTATTCGCAGGCATACCGTGAGGTTGACCGCGAGCGGATATCCCACCGGTTCATCCACGCGATGATCAAGAAGATCACGACACGGTTCGGTGGCAGGGTGGACGTGATCCCCCGGATCTTCTTAAAAGAGTTTATCGATGTGCTGGATAAGTGCGAGCTCTATGACAAGTACAATCCATGGGATGCGTACGAGTTCGATACCGACCACCTCAAAGGAGAACTGAAAAAGGAGGAGGAGGCAGTGATGGTGGTAGAATTCTGACCACCCGTTCATCGCACGGTCTCGTTGTATCACAATGTTTTAGAATGTGGCAGGAGAAGTCTTCTGTATGAAATGGTGCATCCCCGTCGTTATTGTTCTTGAGATTTTTCTATGCCTGGTGCCTTCCGCCGGTGCACTATTGATCAATATCAATGCATCCCCGGCTGATCCACATATCGGCGATACGGTTATGCTCAGGGGCAATGTTACGGGGATCAAGACGATCGCGGTGTATCTCTTCCTTGTTGGTCAGGACCTTGACCCCTATGGCGTAACTCTCGATAATCTCAATATCCCTGCCGGGCGGGGATTGTTCACCACCGCACCGGTGAACCTGGATAATGGGAGCTGGAATTACGAGTGGGACACGTCGGCGATACTCGGTGAACTCAAACCGGGGAAGTATACAATTTATGCCGTGATCTCCCCGATGGACAGGCTCAGGCTTGTGGCGGAGGAACGGGCAACTGCCGAGATCACATTCCTGCCATCAGATAAACCCGTGACTGAAGTGCCGCTTTCACCTGCGGTTCCGGTAGCGGCAGTCTTTATCGCCGGGCTGATCGTGTGCTGTGCGATGCACAGAAGAGAGAGATAACCCAGTTTTTTTAATCGAAAAAAGATTTATCGCTTATTTCTTATCGCTTATTTCCCTTGCTCTTACCCGTGCTCTGCCGCCGAACCCGTACGGAGTTTGCATGGGCGTGGAGTCCTTCCGCGGTTGCAATGGTCTCGACGATATCCCCGATCGTCTCAAGCCCGTTTCGATCGATCATCTCGACCGATGCCGTCTTGCAGAAGTGCTGCACGTCAAGCCCGGAATACATCTTTGAGTACCCGGCAGTCGGCAGCACATGGTTCGTACCGACTGCATAATCCCCGCAGGCGACGGCTGAATACCTGCCGACAAAGATTGCGCCGGCATTCTTTACCCGGGTGACGACGGAGAGGGGATCAGCGACCTGTATCGAGAGGTGCTCCGGTGCAACCACATCTGATGCGGCAATCGCTGCATCAAGATCAAGAACGACCGCATACCCGGAGTTCTTCAACGCCTGCTCGATGATCTCTTTTCTCGGGGCGGTTGCCAGTTGGGCGGCAACTTCACGCCCGACTTTTTCCGGGAGAGTCTTGTCTGTCGTGATCAGGATGCAGGCAGCATTCGGATCGTGCTCTGCCTGTGCAAGGATGTCTGCGGCAACAAACGAGGGATCGGCGGTCTGGTCGGCGATGATACCAATCTCACTCGGACCTGCCGGGAAATCGATCTCCACCGATTCGCGGAGCATCATCTTCGCGAGAGTCACGTATACGTTCCCCGGACCAACGATCTTCTGGACGGGTCTGATCGATTCCGTCCCCAGTGCCATTGCGGCGATAGCCTGTGCTCCTCCGGAGCGGTAAATCTCGGTCACGCCGGCGATGTCCAGAGCGACGAGCGTCATGGGGCTGATGGGAGGGGGAGAGCAGGCGCAGATCTCCTTTACACCTGCTACCCGTGCCGGCACCGCACACATCAGCGCGGATGACGGGTATGCAGCCCGTCCGCCGGGAATATAGAGCCCCACCCGGTTCAGCGGCGTGGTCTTGATGCCAAGGATGATGCCCGGCTCCATCTCCTGAAGCCAGAGGTCTCTGGGGCGCTGCAATTCGTGGAAGCGTTCGATCCGGGCTTCGGCTTCGATGAGGCTCTCGACAATCTTTGGATCTACCTCGTCATACGCTGCTTCCCGCTCTTCATCAGGAACCGCGATCTCTGTCAACTCCACATGGCGGGAGAGCTGCCGGAGGGCGGTATCGCCATCCTTTCGTACCCGCCCGATGACCTCGGTGACGGTGGCACGTGCATCTTCCAGGCTGCCCTTTCTACCTGCAACCCACGCATCGATCTCGACTGCCTTCCACATAGTGCGAATATCTAGGGCTGGAAAGGTTGTTAAGGTTTCGTCAACCGTCGATGATCCGCAGGAAGTGCACGTGCCGCGTAACATGGCAGATGCCCGACGTCTCCCCCGAGAAATATTACCTAATATTCAGGAATAATCCGGGAGCGTGGTCGGCTCGTTCCTGCCCGCGCTCTGCCCGTTCTTTTTTAAGGCTTTTATTATCGCCCAATGCCCGCGCCCGAGCTTCTCGCCGAGCTCTGATATGATCTGTTTTTTTGTAAGCCCTAAAGCAGAAAGCCACCGGTACTCCTCATCGAGTTTTTGGATCTCATCTGCTGTCCACGATTTCCGGGAATTTTCGAGCGTGCTTTTTATGGGGTTTCGCAACGAGGGGATGAGATAACCGGGGGTTAACGCTTCGATCTCGGGGCTCTTCGTATCAAATATTGACGTCGAGATCTCAAACCCGGTAGCTCTCCGGTTGAGCCCGATGGCAACCTTCGCGGTGGAGAACCCGCCAAGAAAGAAGTCACAGACCACATCGCCTTCACGTGAGCTGTACTGGATCATCTTTGTTAAGAGCTGCATGGGCAGTTCGTTCTTGTTTTTGACCGTGCCGGGCTTGTATTCCCGGTTGATGATCCAGACATCCTCGCGATCCGCGTTGTTTTTTGAGCGTCCATCTGCTGCCTTCTCATCCAGCCCAAACCGGGACTCGACATTAAACGTCCGTTCCCTGCCGGGCTTTTCATAGAAGAGGATGTGATAATGTGAAGAGACATATTTCCGACGGGTGAACACCCCGAAACTGTATCGCCAGATAATGTGGTTTACCTCTTTTAATTCTGTCTTGCGAAGAGCGTGCAGGATGTGATAGAGGTTGGTGTATCCCGATATGATGTACATCGAGCCACCGGGGCGCAACACCCGCGCCGCTTCCTTCACCCACTGTATCGAGAAATCACCGTAATCAGCTTCCGGCACCTCGACATATCCTTCGACAACAAACTCCTCGTTCCGGTTGTAGTGCCGGTGGAGTTTGTCGCCGGAAATGCCATATGGGGGATCGGTGATGATGAGGTCAACCGAGTTATCCGGGATATGCGCCTGTGCCCCACTGATACAGTCGCCGTTGTAGAACGTGCTGTAGTGAAGAGAGACGGATTTCATGATAGTTCCTGATTGGCTATGCGTACGTGCCGGGCAGACAAATGCCAATGGTATGTTGCCTTTAAAACTATGAGAATATGGGTCTGGCAGAACTGGGATCCGGGAAATCTCGCTTCCAAACATGAAGCAGTTCCGGTAAAAACCAGTTGGTTTAATAACTAATATATGGGTTTATTAACGCATTTGCGCTTTAAATCTCGCGCGCTCCAATGGAAATAATGGGGTAAAAGTGTTGTTAATTTGCCGGATTGGCTGGATGTCCATAAAATCAGGATGAAACCCCGAACAGAGTCTTAAAGACGCGGAATTTTTCTTTTGCGAGGTGCTGCTATTTCTTCCGACCACATGGCACAAAGCCGGATACGGGACCCCCATCCTGTGTCAGCCACGTCCAACCAGCATCATCCACCAGACACGCTGCCCTGTTCCCGTGACGCACGAGGTGCATCCGAAGTCATGTCCGCACCCGGTAACCAGCCTTCGTCAGGCAGTGGATCACCATCGCATCCCATGTGGCGTCATCGGCTTCGATCACATCATTGATCTGTTCTTCAAACAGCCGGGTCAGGGCATCATCATCACTGGCGAGATGCCGCTGGCACATGATCCGCCCGGCTCGCTTTCCTTCGGAGTTGAGGATCAGCATCCGCCAACAGCCATAGTCCAGGCAGATCTCAGGGCGCGTGAGATGAACGGTGCAGTACCCCTTCGCTGCCGCCATGTCATACCGGAAGAAGGGACAGGCTTCAGGACGTTCGGCAAAGATGCTCCGGTCACGGAAGAGTTCGTGCTTGTCCAAGTCGATCGTGACCGTAGTCTTCTCTCCAGTGTACTGGTTGTTGATGACGAACCGGTCATCCCCAAGTTCCTTGTATAGGATGTGGACGAGCCCGAGGTGGCTGCAACACTCCCCGCATTGCTGGCACTCGAACGACATACCACTTACCTCCTGTATCCGGTTTTGCATCGGGGCACCTTAAGACCGCCGGGTGACACCTATTGGTGATCGCACCACACCCTCCTTTGGGCAGGCTGCTGATTTGACAAGACTGCATCAGCGCACGGCACCGGTAGTGCTACGCCCGTGTCGCTGTCAATAGAAAGATCGGGAAGTTCCGGATTTTGCCCGTCCGGGAAGATGGTTTTGCGATCGTGGCAGCTTCCGCGAACCGGATGTCTACAAACCCGGCACGAGAGAAGATCCGCTCCAGCTGTTTGCGGTCGAACCCGTCGTGTTCAGCGATGCCGGGCTTCTCATGGAACTCCCCGTTCTCGGCATCAAGATCTGCAATCGCGATCCTGCCGCCGGGCACGAGCAGCGAGTGAAAAGTGCGTGCGGCAAAGATCGTGTCCCGGACATGGTGCAGCGTCATCGAACTCACGATGCAATCAAACCGGGGCAGCACACTGGTATCCTCCCCGACACTCCATTCCCGTGGTTCAATGTTAGTGATCCCTTCGACTGCCAGCTTCTCATTAAGGACGGCAAGCATCTTTGGCGACGAGTCCACGGCAACAATATGCCTGACATGCTGCCGGCATTGCAACGCCACAAGCCCGGTGCCGGTACCGTAATCCATGATTATCTCTGTACCCTGAAAGTGCAGGGCGTGGATCATCGCATCTGCAATCGTCTTTGCCATCTGCACCCGGTTGGGGTCCTTATCCCATACAATCGCCGCTTGTTCGAAGTATTCTGACATCGCTTCTGCTCCCACACTCAATCTTTTGCTACTATGACCGGGTTTCTATCCAGTATTGACGGTGCCCGGCTATGAATCCATCGTCTCATCAACCATCCCCAACAAACGAGAGTGATATACCGGTGACATATACCGGTGGCTGGAACATAGCCGTGTGACGGTGAGACTGTCTATTACACGGGCTTTGCCCTCTTCATCACGTACGCGATGACAATCCCGATCACAAATGCCACTGTCATCGAGACCAGAAGAGCAATAACACCGACGAGGATAGTGAGCGGAACCGAGCTAGTTTTTACAGAATGCCGCCCCATTTCAAGAGCCACGAAGACAAGGAGCGCCCCGAAAAACCCGACAGAGATCAGCGTGAGGATATCAGCGGATGCAAAGAAGAGGGCTATAACAATAAAAATTATACCCGCGCAAACGCTCGCTGCACCGGTTCGTGCCCCGTACCGGTACTGCCCGGCAAGCCCGCCTGCGCCGTGGCACATGGGAAACCCCCCGAAGGGGACCGACGTAAGGTTCATGAGCCCGATCGTCCGTGAGAGCCGGGAAGCCGAAACATCTGCCTTGAAGAGATCTTTTGTCAGGAGGGCTGTGGCAAGGATGGCATTTGTCACCGTTAAAAGCGCTTGTGACGGAACGAGCGAATAGGTCGCCTGGATATAATCTGAAGGAGAGGGGATGACGAGCGTGGGGAACGCGAGGATTTGCATGGCGGGAAAACCGTGGATGATCACGCCGATCACGATACCGGCGCCAATGATAACGAGCGCAGAGAGGTCAGGGATTGCTGCACGGTACGTGCAGATGACGAGAAAGAGCAGGATGATCACGATGCCGATTCCCGCAAATAGCGGGTCAGTCGTTATAAAACCGATTGACGTTTTGATAAGGAGCAGGGCAAGCCCCAGCTGGATGCCACGGACGACTGCTTCCGGTATGACCTTTTCAAGCCAGAGAAGGAGGGGTCCGTAGCTTATGAGAAGGAACAAAAAGCCAAGGATGATCCCCGCAGCAGCGATCTCGCCGGCACTCAACTGTTCGGCAATCACGATGACTGCTATCGCCTTCATCGGTTCAATCGGGATGGGTAACCCGTAGTACCAGCCGGTGATAAGAAACCAGATGCCAAAAAAAAGGAGCATGTACCCGACATTCATCGTGGTGACAAGTGCGACCGCGAGAATGAGCGGGATGATCGTGCCGAAATCGCCAAACGCACCGGCAAGCTCTGATAGCGAGAACTTCATTGCGGGTTTCTGTTCGGCGGTCATCTCAAAGACGAAAAAGAATGGGGCGGTTATTCTGCCCGGATTATCGTTCCGACATTTTTACCATTGATCGCTTTCTCGATGTTGCCCCGTTTGTGGCAGTTGATGATCCGGACTTCACGGATGTTGACTGCACTTGCCAAGAGGTCAACGACCATCCGCTCGATGACGAGGTCTTCCAGATCCATTTTGATCAGTTCGGCTGCGGTGATATCTTTGATCTGCTCTGCGTCCGGATTCTTCAGGGGGTCTTCGGTATAGAGACCATCCACATTCTTCCCGATAATGCAGCTCTTTGCTCCGATCACTTCAGCGATCAGAAACGCGCCGGTGTCGGTGCGGTGCGCCGGGACGGCGTCAGACCGTGCCGGGTGTTCGTAGAGACCGTATGGCGGCGTGCCGTGGATGACCGGAAGCATCCCGAGTTTTAAGAGCATAGGGAGTTCAAGGAGATCGCCCGTGTGGATCCGTGTGCCGTTGTATTTTGAGAGCAAAATAGAGACCATGATCGCGTTCTGCTCGGAGATCTTGGCAGAGAGTTCAGCAAGCACACCGGTAGGCATGCCGAGGTCCATACCGATGTCCATGATATGACGCACCCGCCCGCCGCCACCGGTGACAACGAGCAGCTGGTGCTTTTTTGACAACTTCCCTATCTCCTCGCAGAGCGGGTACATGACATCCCGCCCGTAATCGATCGCGCCGTGCCCGCCGATCTTGACGACGTTCAAATCCGGCGCGATGCGGATCTGTTTCCGGGTAGCACCCTTCCTGTGCATCCCTTTTCTTAAAAGGGTTTCACCCTGCAGTCCGCTTGTCAGTTCAAACCGTTCTTTCATGATGGATTCAACACTACTGGTATCAGACAAAAAGATATAAGGGAATGTAAACCAACTGGTATATCAGACGTTAATCACGTGTACGGTGCCCCGCAGGGGGCATT
>JAPKXU010000061.1 GCA_026394655.1 Methanoregula sp.
GGACCTCGATCTCTTCATGCTCTTTGATCCCGCCATTCCGCGCGAAGCGCTCGAAGCGGAAGGACTCGCGCTAGCCCGCCAGATCGCGAGCCGGTTCACCCGAACATATCATGAGAAATACGCCGAGCACCCTTACATCAATGCCTGCATCGACTCGGTTGATGTCGATCTTGTTCCCTGTTACAAGGTACTGAGCGCAACGGCGATCCAGAGCGCTGTTGACCGTTCGCCATTTCATACCCGTTACATCACTGACAAGATCAACGGTCTTATCGATGATGTGCTGCTCTTAAAACAGTTCTCGAAAGCCGGGGGGATTTACGGTTCTGACCAGATGACCGAAGGGTTCTCGGGCTATCTCTGCGAACTGCTCATCCTCCATTATGGCGGGTTCTCTGCCCTTCTCGCAGCAGCTGCCGAGTGGCGGAAAAAAATTTGATGAACCGCTTGTCGTGATCGATCCGGTTGACCCGAGGCGCAATGTAGCAGCAGCAGTCTCGCTTGACCGGATGGTTGAGTTTATCGAGCTCGCACGGGGGTATATCGAGGCACCGAGTGAGCGGTTCTTTGTGCTCCACGAACAGCGACCGATTACACAGGAGCAGCTTGCCGAACTGCTCCGCAAGCGGGGGACTGCCCTATATGCGATCACGTTTGCGACGCCGCCATACATCGAGGAGATCGTCGTCCCCCAGCTGAAGCGCAGCGTAAGTGCGATCTGCGAGCACCTTGAACGACACGGGTTCTCTGTTCATCATGCGCACTACCGGATGATGCAGGAACAGTGCATGTTCCTCTTCGAGCTCCTGAATGGAGAACTCCCGAAGATCCGAAAGCACATGGGACCCCCGCTCTGGAACTCGGTGAATGCCGAGAAGTTCAGGGCAACACATGCCGGCGCACTGCTACCGGGACCCTATATCGTTGACGGGCGGTACGAGATGGAGGTGGCACGGGAGTTTCCACGTGTCGCTGATCTGCTCTCGTCTCCATCGCTTCTGAACGTGAGTCTCGGGAAACACGTGCGCCAGTCACTTGGGAAGGATTGGGAAGTGCATACGGATGCAGACTGCTGGCAGGATGAGTTTGCGCCATTTATCTACGAATTTTTTGGGCGGTACTCCCCGCTTACGAGGATCCGGCGGGCTGAGGGGGAGTGAGCAATTCCGTTAAAAACCGTGAAAGGTTATGTGCCGGCCTGTGGCAATGCCATGTTATTTTTTTGCGGAGACCAGCTTGCGCCCTTCCTTATCTATTTTGTATGATGTAGGCTGGTTCAGTAGATCCCCTGCGTTGATCTTCATATCTATCAGTTCAGCATAGTTGAACGAATCGTTCTTCTTCTCACCACGTTCCATCCAGAAGACGACAATACCATTCTCCATCTTTTTACTGCTCACAATATCGTGCATATGTTCCGAAAAATATCCTGTCCGTAATGGGGTGTCTCATCCGGGTCCGGGCTCTCTCGCATCGCGAGGGTGTTTCGTGATGAGGGGAATGGTGCAGGCATCTGACCGGATATTCAGAGAATCTGTCCGTTCAAGTATGTCATTTCCTGTCCGTCGGACAGTCTGCACTTGGTGAGATCGCCACCCGGTAAAAAAAGGTTTGAGAAATTTATTTTCCGGCATTTTTCTTGATCTTCGCTTTTGCAAGTTTCTCAATCGCGGCAGTGTCAACGGTGTCTGCGAGCGTCAGCTGGTTGTTCCTCTCCGCGCTTTCGACAAAACCGTTCCCGGAAGCGGTGCGGATAATGAGCGTGGTTGAACCGGCGGGACTTCCAATAGCACCCGCAGAAATATCAGCATACACAGATGTCAAATCCGTGCAGTAATGGCACCCGCTCCGGATACAGGACTCCAGTTCAGCGAGCGGTACGATGACCGTACTCCCGTCCTGCTTTGTAATCTCCAGTTTGCCTTTCACGTCCAGCTTCCGGATCTCATAGGGTTCTATTTTGTAATGCTCCCGGATCTTGCCATTCACGAGCGCGGAGTAATCGAACGTCTCGGTACAGAACAAACCGATGACAAGGCGGATCGCTTTCGCGAAGGGTAGGAGGAGATCATTATCGCTCGTCCGCATACGGGAGACTGCCTGCACGACACAGGGAACCCCGACAACCGCAATCCGCTGGAACTTGCGTTTGATCACCGCTTCTTTTAATGCGGCAAGGAGCGGCACCCACCAGCTGTACCGGCTGCCTGCCTGCTGGACCAGTACCTCAGAACGGGTGATCACAACGGATGTTGGTTTGAGCGTCCACGGATCGTGCGTGACGGTGACAACTGCATCGATCAGTCCTTCGTCAAGGGCATGTGCAAGAATTGCCGTCACTGCCCCACCACTCTGCCGGTGCGGGACATCCCGCACTGCCTTTGCCGATGCGAGACGGAGATACGTCCCGATCGTTTCTGCCGGTTGTTCTCCCACGCGGGGACATGCGCCATAACACGCCCCGCAACTCACCTCGTCTGTTGCCTGCTTGCAGTAGCCGTTGCTTTTCGGTGCTGCAACCATTTCTCCCTCACAGAAGGTGATTGAGTCTGCCGGGCAGACGGCGACACAGGCACCACACCCTGAACACCTGCCGGTATCCCAGACCTCCTTTTTTAAGTCAAGATAACTCTTCGCTGCCATCGCCATCACTCCCATGTATACTTGTTCGCAAACGGTCTGGCGCTTGCAGGGGTAATCCGCGTGTACTCCGAGGTTAAAAGGGGCCCGGCATCGATCCCGAATGCCCGGGCAAAATCCCGTAAGACCGGTTCGATCGTCTTTTTCCCGGCATCAGTTGCGGCGAGTTGCCGGGCGCCGACACCCAGATATTTTTCCTCCACGCCACCCCGCACAAAGATCTCCCCGCCATGAATCCCGCTGCCAAGACCCCGCTCGGAGATGGGTGAACTCCCGTCTAAGCCCAGCACCACAAGGAGCCCCCCTGCCATGTACTCTCCAAGAAATGCCCGTGCCGCACCCCCGATCACAAGGATCGGGCGCTTTTCCATGTACTGTTTCATGTGGATGCCGCCCCGGTACCCGATATTGTCCCGGACAAAAACCCGCCCACCCCGCATGCTGTGCGCGACAGCGTCTCCCGCACTGCCGTGGATGACGATCGTGCCTGAATCCATTGTGTTGCCCGGTGCATGGTCGGCATTGCCATTGACGATGATCGTCGGACCGCTCATGAACATCCCAAGGTCACCACCCGGAACCCCGTTGACTGTGATTGTAACGCCATCGCCGCGCAATCCGTCACCAATAAATCGCTGCCCGAGCACGTGATCGATCACGATCTCTGTCGCTCCACCAGCGACTGCTGCGCGGATCTGCTGGTTAAGCGGGGTGTAGTGAAGCCCCCGTGCGTCGATATGTACTGATGCCATCCTCACGCCCCCACTGACTTGACATCCAAGACCTGCATCAATGACTCATCCAGCATGTATCCCCGCAACCGGTCCCGGTTGCCCCGCAGGCTCTCGATAGAGTTGATGCCGGCTGCTCCCATGAGCTCGGCGAGTTCGTCCGTCCACGCATGGATGAGGTTTGCGACCTGCACCGATGCGGTTTCGGGATCGAGCCGTTGTGTAAGTTCCGGTTTCTGGGTTGCAATGCCCCAGGCACACTGTCCCCGGTAACAGGTCCCGCAGACCCGGCACCCCATTGCAACAAGGGCGGATGTACCGATATACACGGCATCAGCACCGAGCGCAATCGCTTTTGCAATATCCGCACTCTCCCGGATCCCGCCGCTCGCGATGAGCGAGACTTCGTTTCGTATCCGCTGCTGGCGGAGCTTTGCATCGACACTCGCAATGGCGGCTTCGATGGGGATACCGACATGGTCACGGAACACTCGCGGGGCAGCCCCTGTCCCGCCCCGGAACCCGTCAACGACCACTGCATCCGCAGAGGAACGGGCGATACCGGCAGCAATCGCAGCGACGTTGTGCACCGCCGCAATCTTCACAAAGACCGGTTTCTTCCATTCTGTTGCTTCCTTTAAGCTGCGCACGAGCTGCTTTAAGTCCTCGATGCTGTAGATGTCGTGGTGCGGCGCCGGGCTGATCGCATCGCTCCCTTCAGGTATCATCCGGGTGCACGAGACATCGGCACAGACTTTTTCCCCGGGCAGGTGCCCGCCGATGCCCGGTTTCGCGCCCTGACCAATCTTAATCTCGATTGCCGCACCGCGTTCGAGATAGTTGATGTCCACGCCAAAACGCCCGGATGCTACCTGAACGATCATGTGTTTCTGGTACGGGTAGAGCGATTCATGCAGCCCGCCTTCTCCCGTGCCCATGAACGTCCCGACATGGCTTACGGCTTTTGCGAGCGCAGTCTGGGCGTTTAAGCTGATGGCACCGTAACTCATGTGCCCAATCATGATGGGCGTCTCGATCTGGAGATTGGGCGTGAGTTTGGTCAGGAGTTCCACATCACCGTTCGGGAACTCTTTTAATGAGAGTGCCGCGGGTTTCTTCCCGAGGTATGTCCGCATCTCCATCGGCTCACGGAGCGGATCGATGGAGGGATTTGTTACCTGGCATGCATCCAAGACGAGCTGGTCGAAGATGATCGGATATGGATGGGCATTACCCATGCCGGAAAGGATGATCTTTCCGGTCTTTGCCTGGTTGAAGATCGCTTCACGGACATCCCGCGTCCAGACAGGGTGGCTCCGGTAATCGGTCGGTTTTTCAGCAATGTCGATCGCATCGCGGGGGCAGAACGCGAGGCAGCGGTGGCAGGCGACACAGTTGCGCGAGTTCACCTTGATCCGCTCGTTCTCTTTAGAAAAGACACCGTACGAACAGTTCTCGATGCACCTGCCGCAGACCATGCACTGTTCAGGGTCTACCGAAACCCTGAATTTGAACGGTACGCTGCCGATGCTCATGCGACAACCCTCCCGATGACCGGTTCACCGGCTTTGGGCATGGTAATATTAGCAACATCGGGTTCCATCGTCCGTATAGCGGCTTCTTCGCTTGAGATGTAGAGCCGGTCTCCGTGCTCCCCGGTAACGAGCGGACGGAGTTTGATCCGGTCGGTGAAGCCAACGAGCGAATCAGCATTGGCGACACAGATCGCAAACGGTCCGTTCATGAGCGCCGGACCGTACGTGAGACGGATGGCGCGATTGAGTTCCTGCTCCTTTGCTGGCATCCGGTCGATCTCTTCCCAGAAGGGTGGCGCGAGCGCCCGCACTGCCATCTTCTCGGACAAGCCATGCTTTCGGATGAGCAGGTCAACGAGGTATGCAACCACTTCGGTATCGGTGTACATCGTGCACTTGTAACCGTAACTCTCGATGTAGCGCCGGTTCGTCCCGTAGGAGGTGATCTCCCCGTTGTGCACCACGCTCCAGTCCAAAAGGTTGAACGGATGTGCTCCCCCCCACCAGCCGGGCGTGTTTGTGGGATACCGGTTGTGGGCGAGCCAGAGATATCCTTTGTAGTCCTGGATACGGTAAAAGTCCGCAACCTCTTCGGGCCACCCGGCTGCCTTGAAGACGCCGAGGTTTTTTCCGGACGAGAAGATAAGCGTCCCGTTCTTTTCCGCGTTGACGGTCATGACAAGATGCGTGACAATGTCTTCATCGGGTGTTGTACTCTTGGGCATCAGGCTTCGGTCGGGTCTGAAGAAGTACCGCCATGGCGTGTGGACTTTTCTTATGTTGGGTTGTTCATAAGTTTTGATCTGCTCGTCATGGACGATCGTTCCCCACCGTTCGAGCAGGGTATCGAGCGCTCCCTTGTTCTCGCGTATGTTGTCAAAAAAAACATGCAGCGCGTAGAAATCCTTGTACTCCGGATAAATTCCATACGCAACGTACCCAGCACCTTCCCCACTCCCGCGCTCGTTCATCATGGAGAGCGCAGCTTTAATTCCGGTGCCGTCCATGCACTTGCGCCGCCGATCGATAACACCAATTATACCACACATATTATCACAGTGAAAAATGATCTAGTAATGTTGAACATATGCTCGATATAATATGAACATTTGTTCAAGATAGTTGGTTAAATAAATATAAATGTGATTGGGTGGAACATGTCTTCCAATATGTCAGCAGATGTATCCAGGATATTAAAGAAGATCGAGGCAGAAAAGATCAAATTCATACGCCTCCAGTTCACTGACATTCAGGGACAGGCAAAAAATGTCTCAATCCCTGTAATTCAGGTTGAAAAAGCATTGACCGAAGGGATCTGGTTCGATGGGTCATCCATTGAAGGTTTTGCACGGATCGAAGAGTCCGACATGCTCCTCCGACCTGACCCTGATACTTTCTCGATCCTGCCATGGAGACCCCAGGAAGGAAAGGTCGCACGGTTTATCTGCGATGTCCAGACATATGGCAACAAGCCGTTCGAGGGCGACCCCCGTTTTATCTTACGAAAGACCCTTGCTGATGCAGCGAAGCTGGGCTTTACGTTTAATACCGGTCCTGAGCTTGAGTTCTTCCTCTTCAAGATGATTGACGGTATGCCCACCACACAGTTCAAGGACCATGGAGCATATTTCGATCTCGCGCCAACTGATTCGGCAGAAGACGTCCGACGGGATGTCGTGCTCGCATTGACTGATATGGGCTTTGAGATCGAAGCGTCTCACCATGAAGTGGCAGAGAGCCAGCACGAGATCGATTTCAAGTACGGCGATGCTCTGACCACCGCAGACCGTGTGATCACGTTTAAGTTTGCGACAAAGTCCATCGCACTTCAATACGGTCTGCACGCATCATTCATGGCAAAGCCGATTGGCGGCATCAACGGGAGCGGCATGCACACCCACGGCTCGCTCGCAAAGAACGGGAAGAATGCGTTCTTTGATCCCAACGGAAAGGATGGACTTTCCGATATTGCCCTGTACTATATTGGCGGGATCCTCAAGCATGCAAAGGCGATCACCCGTGTTGCAAACCCGACGATCAACTCCTACAAGCGGCTTGTCCCCGGTTATGAAGCCCCCTGCTACATCACATGGAGCACCGCGAACCGGTCCGCACTCGTCCGTGTCCCAGCTGCCCGGGGCAACAGTACCCGTGCAGAGTTCCGCAGCCCGGACCCAATGTGCAACCCGTACCTCACGTTCGCCTGCATGCTCGCTGCTGGTCTTGATGGGATCAGGAACAAGATCATGCCCCCGGAGAGCACGAATACAAACATCTACCATCTTGATGCAAAAGCACGTAAGAGACTCCACATCGACATGCTGCCCGGAACCCTTATGGACGCAAATGCAGCGCTCCTAAAGGATGAGGTGCTCTGCAACGTTCTTGGCGACCATGTAGTTACCAACCTCTTGCGGATAGCCGAGATGGAGACAGATGCATTCCGTCTCGCTGTTCACCCGTGGGAGCTGGACAGGTACCTCGCTACCTATTAAATTTTAAATAATTTTTTCGTGTCTTCAAATGGTCGGACTTGTAATCCGGTAACCGTTTGTCGACCGTTCTCGCATAACACGTCAGCCGCTCGCATATGAGCAACCTGTAGTGGATAGTGGTGCATCTGCACGTATCCATGACAGACAAACAGCCGTGCTGTACGGCTGGGAACGGTCGGCTCACCAACAAGCTAACACAGGTGAATCATATGGCTTTGGATACCGGCGTTACATGCTGGCTGATGGTCTCGGCAATTCTTGTTATGCTGATGACCCCGGGGGTCGGCTTTTTCTATGGCGGACTTGTACGAAAGAAGAATTTTATCTCGATGATCGCGCTCTCGTTTGTGGTGCTGTCACTGGTCAGTGTCCAGTGGATCCTGTTTGGGTATTCACTTGCGTTCGGGCATGATATCGGGGGATTTATCGGCAACCTTGATCATATCGGGCTCAATGGCGTAAGTGCGGATGCCGGTACCGGCACCTACCCGCCACTCATTTTCATGATGTTCCAGTTGTTCTTTGCTTCTGTTACGATCGCCATTGTTACGTCAGCAGTTGCAGAGCGGATAAAACTTTCATCGTTTATCGTCTTTGTTCTTGTCTGGCTGACGCTTGTCTACTGCCCAATCGCCCATTGGGCATGGGGTGGCGGGTGGGCGCAACAACTTGGGATGATTGATTTCGCCGGGGGTACGGTTGTCGAGATCTGTTCAGGTTTTGCAGCGCTTGCGCTTGCTCTCGTAATAAAGAAGCGGGCAGGGTTTGGTGAATATTCGCTTGAACCCCACAATATCCCAATCGCCCTTCTGGGTGCTGCACTTCTCTGGTTAGCCGGATTCGTGAGTCCACTTGTCGCGATCCTTATCGGGGCAGTTGCCGGAATCCTGTGCTACTCCATGATGCTTCTCCGGATACGGAAAATGTGTGATGAGAGCCTGGATGCATGGGCGATTCATGGTATGGGAGGCGTCTGGGGGACACTTGCCACCGGTATTTTTGCAGCAGCTGCCGTGTGTGGGTTCTCCGGATTAATCGAAGGGAATATCCACCAGTTTACCGCGAATGTTGTCGGTGCGTTTGCTACGATGATCTATGCCTTTGTCATGACGTTTGTCATCGGAATAATTATTGATCGCACGATGGGATTGCGTGTCACCGAAGATGAAGAGTACGTGGGTTTGGATATCTGCCAACATGGGGAGCGGGCATAGTTATGCACGGAAAAAATTTAAAATTTTTGGCATGACATTCACTTTCACTCTCAATTCCTGCAACAACCTGTGATAACGTATTCATCATATCTTGAAAGAAGATGGATAAAATTATCAAAATTTTCTTTATTCAGTTTTTCTACATGCAATACTATTTCATGCATGGAAGGACTATTCCTACTATACATTATAAATATTTCTAGACTACATATTTTGTGAATCCTTTGCAACACGTGCAGAGTGATCTTATTCCAATCAGAATTATGACCTGAATAGCAATGCATCAAATACGAGTAAAAAAATGACCAATCATCAGGAAGAGGAGTAAAAACTGTATGAAGATGGTTCAAGCGGTTATACGGCCGGAGAAATTGAATAATATAAAAAAAGCCCTTGAGGAGAAGGGGTTTATCGCCATGAGCATCTTTGAGATAACTGGCAGAGGAGAACAAAAAGGTATCCTGCTTGAATACCTGGGAAAAGATGTTGAAATTGATACCCTGCCCAAGATTATGCTCATGATGGTGGTAAACAAAGAGGATGTGGATACAGTTATTTCGATCATTCGTGCCACCGGGAGGACAGGACACATCGGTGATGGAAAAATATTTGTCATGCCGGTAGAGATGATGGCGAGAGTGCGTACTGATGAAACCTGGAGATGAATTTTAACCATCTTGATTCCAGTTTCCTAAAAACACAGGGTGATCCCGTCGCAGGTTTTCCTTGTATATTTCCTCATACCCGGGACTACTGTCCGGACCGGTATCCTTGCCGGGGGATGCACGGCAACCGATGCCGTAACTGCCATCACAATGGTGGCAATCCGGCTGTTAACCATAGATAAGATAAATGAGGGGAAAAAATGCAGACCCAGGCCTTCTTACTTTTTAACCGTTGAACGAATTGTGTGGTTGTCGTGAAAGATAATTCTATCATTAAATCAACAGATAAGACACCGAATCTGGTCGGCGTTATTGTAAGGTGGCGAGCCATAACACACCATGGATTGATACAATCGCAAAATGAGGATGCCCATTGCGTCGCACATTCTGTCAAAATAAAAACTGATATTGAGTCGTCTTCGCGGTATCTCTTCGCTGTTGCCGATGGGGTTAGCGAACACCGGGGCGGGGCTATTGCCAGCAAAATGGCACTGAAATCAGTTAAAGATGAATTTCATCGATGTCATGAATGGGCAGCGGACCGTTTGCTTCGTCGGGCTTTTTATCATGCAAATGAAAAAGTGTTCAGCATTGCTCAATCAGACGCTGAATCATTCAATAAAATGCAAACCACATTAACGGTCGTCACGGTGGACCAGGATTCATTAACCGTCGGTCATGTTGGGGACTGCCGACTTTACCGTCTAAGAGATGGCCACATCGAATTATTGACCCGGGATCATACCTTGGCAAATGATATGCTTCAATCGCACTTAATCTCCACAGAACAGGCATCTCGATATCCGGGGCGCCATCAGCTTTCCCGTTCAGTTGGCGGCAAGCCACTTATAAAAGCCGACATAATTCGAGAGAAATTACTACCCAATGACACCTATCTTCTCTGCAGTGACGGATTGTGGTCAGATCTGACCCAAGAGGAAATTCAGATTACAATGCAGGAAAACAATGTCAGTTCGGCATGTGAAAAACTGGTCCGGTTTGCACTGGGGAGAGGAGCACCGGGAAACCTAACCGCCATTATATTTCGCATTGAAACGATAGCACGCCAAGCTGCACCGAAGTTTTCCTGGCGGACATTCCTTCAAAAAAGGTAGTTCACATGATATGATCTACCGGCATCGTTCCACCTAAAGTAATTTAGGTACGGTACCTGACTGATCTTGCTAAGAGAGATGGTATCCAGCTTGTTGACCTGATAGGAATCAAGGATTACCCTTTAAGTTCCGGAATCGATTGGCCGAGAACTTCTCCGGGTGATTAATTCAGGATACTTCTCGATCTCGTTAAACACTGTAGTGAGCTTGTGCCGTTGTCATGCATTCTGAAAATCCCGGGCAATATCAGCAAATGGTGTCTCTTTCAGCCATTTACCGAATGATTTTCTGAATGTCCCGATTTATGAGTTTACTTATATCGATATTTAGATGTGATGTCAAATGATTTCGGGATAGCACACCCTGGGTGAAATCTCAAAAAATTTCAATAGGTTTACAAGTCACTCCCTCTAATAAATTAATGATGCAGGATATTTTGTTGGCTAAAATCGGCCTTGTTGTCATTTTAATTGCAGTTTTAATCCTGCCATTCAAGGTCCGGGCAATTGAGCGCAACCTCGAGATTTTCCTGTTCATCTCGGGGGTTCTTGCACTGACTTTCTCCGGTTTTATCCCAATTCCCGGAGAACAGACCGGCTGGAGCTGGAAAATCCTGACAGAAGCCCTGACTACTCCACTGAACATTACCAATATACTCGGGATACCGATAGGTATTGTACAGATTGTGCTCATTGTCGGGATTATTATTTATGTCTGGTATCGGCAAATCGAATTGGCAATATATAACCTGGTGAAAAGATTCTCGGTATCCGTGATTATTTTCGGACTTATTATCATTCTGGGACTGATATCGAGTGTGATCTCTGCAATACTCGCAGCGATTTTACTTGTCGAAATTATCTGTGCACTGCCGCTTGACCGGGGATCCAAGATTGATATTACCGTTGTTGCCTGCTTTGCAATCGGGCTGGGTGCTGCATTAACTCCGCTCGGTGAACCCCTCTCTACTATTGTTATTGCCAAACTTTCCGGTGCCCCGCATTATGCCAGCTTCGATTTTCTTATCAATATTCTTGGCATCTACATTGTACCTGCAGTCATCGTTTTGGGCATTATCGGGGTTTTCCTGTACAAACGAGGCAGTACTGGAACAGACGTGTCCGAATGCCACCTCCAGCGGGAGACAATCAGGCAGGTTGTTGTACGTTCCGGAAAAGTGTACCTGTTTATTATGGCGCTGGTCTTTCTGGGCGAAGGTTTCAAACCGATCGTCATTGATTATGTGACACTAATACCGGCAGAGGGGCTTTACTGGGTAAATATGATCTCTGCTGTGCTTGACAACGCCACACTTGCTGCCGCTGAAATCGGGCCCACCCTTTCGGTCCAGCAGTTAAAAAGTGCACTTATGGGACTGATTATTGCCGGAGGGATGCTCATCCCCGGCAACATTCCCAATATCATTGCTGCAGGAAAACTGGAGATTACGAGCTAGGAATGGGCAAGAAGAGGAGTCCCTCTCGGTCTTGTTCTGATGGTGTGCTTCTTTGGCATTCTTTTTATTCCCCAGTATCTTGGTTTGGCATAAACGGCAGACATTTTTGTTACGGGATACGGACAAATCATATCTATGCAGGGTGAAGCCTGAAAAACAGGACGGCATCTGATGCCGGCTATCCAATACACCACAGGAAGACCCTCAATAAGATAAAAACAAATGCACGAAACTATCGGGATGCATATCCGGGGACTTATAAAAAGGAAGGATGCTTGTTCTGAAATCCCAGTCATCTGCAACGTTCATCGCGTTTCAGGCTGAATGAAAGACCGGGATAAAATATTCTAAATTTGTAAGATCTCCAGATCTTTTTTTATGGCGATTTGTGTAAATGGGGAAAACCGGGCCCATCGGGTGATATCAGAATAGTCAGGCTTGTTATAATCAGCCAGACTTTTCCCGTACCACGAATTACCATGGAATTGACCAATAAAAACTTTTTTTGGTGCAGTTTTCACATCAAAATAACATAACCCATCACTATGAAGAGCCAGATAGTTTCTTTTTCCATGTCCAAAAATCCATAAATGTGTTGTCTTCGGATTATTAATAATTCGGATAATCTCCTTTTTCGAAGATACTTCATAAACCTTATAATTTACAGGATTTTCACTATCGCGGAATTTTTTAATCAATATGTCGATCCCGTCCATATAATCGAAAATTGAATAGGAACCGCCCTCTTCCGGTTGATTTTTGTGTGCAATAATAATTGCATGGTGAGGGCTTTCACTTTGATATTCCGGGACTTCTTTAATTAATATTAAAGCATTTCCGGACCATTTTTTTGCGAAATGCCAACCAGTTCGAAAAATGAGATATAAAACAACGAAGCCAATTACCACTCCGCCATATAAATCCATCTTTAAAAACCAAAATATGATTAAGGGAATTAGCGAGAGTCCGACCGCAAAGAGTACAATCAAACCCACGACACATCCAAATTGAGCATTTCCTACCCATTTTACTTTTTTTGAATTGCAATCGGATTCTGAATCCATATTATTATTATCTTGTTCGCAGAGCGATAAAGCAATATCTTATTTCACGTACTGGTGAAAACCTCAACGATGAAAAATTGTAAGAACATCGGGGGGATCCTTGAAGAGAAAACAGATGTCGAATAGCGGCATTGGAGAAAAAGCTTTCAATTCAAGAGAGTATACTGGGAAGACTAATCATAGCAATGATGAAGAGAGAGAAATGCAAAAAATGAATTTATCCAGACAGAACACAAAGTCTGGCCACCAGAAGAACTCTACCCAGTCATGACGAGCTTATTTTGCATAACTCCTGTGAGATTTGGTTTACACCCTGAACGAGTCTATGGTGTTTTTCATTCGCCAGTGTGGTCGTAGTAACATTCGTATAAGATGTTACAGTTACAATGCGATTTGTTATTTGTGCCATTTACTCGGATTTCCCCCGATATTCAGGAAATACAACCGGTGAAGTGAGTTGGAATAAAGAATAGATGACGATGACACCGATCAAATTGATAGATACTAATCCGGTGTAATTTTTCACTATGTAGAGGATTGGCATATACAATTGTCTGTGTGTAATATGCGGACATTATTAATCAGGAAAATCCTGCATTCAGGAATGAAGTATAGTCACGGGACATTATCATTATCCTCAATATCAGTAGAGTAAACGATAGGGCAGATGAAAATCTTCCCATCCCCGGGTCGTCCGGTTTTATTTAAGCGGATAATCGTATCCACGATTGGGGATACATCCCGGTCTTCTGCAATAATAATCAACATCCGTTTTGGGACAAAACAAGATACAGACACTTTTTCAATCTGGATTTGCTGTCCGGATATATCTATGAACGACTCCGTTGCAGGGTGTTGTAGCAGGTGAACACCAGAATCACGACGGAAAATCGCAAGACCATCAGGAACTCGGATGAACCCCTTCTGTTTTCCTCTCCCCCGGACATGGGAATCTATAATGTATTGCACACCGATAGATTTAAGAAGAGTCTTTGTCTGATATGCTTTTTCATCCCGGATGATAGCAATAATTTTTTTCATATGCTTTCAGGATCGGCAAATGTTTCTGCGGTCCGTATTGTGTATGAATCCTCGACATATGTGACAAAAATCCTGCTTTTCTCGTGGTTAACAGCAACGAGGTGATTCTTCATACTGGCTTTCACCATATTCCTGATAACTTTCACTGCACGGGCGACTTCATTATCTGCTAGAACGATCATGAGCATTGATTTGGGCATGTCGGTGTACCCGATGGATCCCTCGGGGATGCCTGATGCCACATCATACCCGGTAACATCCATGCGGGTCATTGCATGGATGCCCGCTTTTTCGAGTGCATCAATCACCATTTGAGTGGACTCATATTGGATAATCGCCCAGATCATCTTCATGACTGTTACCTTTCATCGTATCACGTGCATGGTTTATTGTGATTCATACATTTTCCACCCAAAAAATGATGTGTTACCGGATCCTGCATTTCGCATCTGGCAGAGGTGTGTTAGACAGATGTCGCATGATGCAGGGAGCGGAAGGAATTGTAAATCCCCTTTAATCTACCCGACAAATTTTTTAGTCTTCATTGAGGCTGTTGCATAAATATTTTCGATTGTACTTTTGTGCCTATTGAAGTCAGAATTATCCCTGCATTTTTGCTGGAATGCATTCTCTCCAACCCCAATTATACAAATGGGTTGCTATTTTTGAGTTATGCAACAGCCTCCATTGGGAGTTTGTTTTCTGTTTTCACCCCAGTTTCTCTTGTCATGAATTCTTCCTGTCTTTTCAACCGACCTGATGATCGCACCCATTATTCTCATATGTTTTTTTCAGGACAAGCACCATACCTCCTGTTGGGAAATTTTAATCCCAATTCTTTCTTTTTTCAAGGGACACCCGTTCCCGTTTTCTCTTTAGGGAATCCGTGCTAAGATACTGGTATTCATGAACACCGTGATACAGATCAGGCATACAACTGGGATGTGTGGGGGAGAAAATATCCCCTGCCAAAGTTCCCGCGTGCTGCTGACCGGGACAGGTACCTGAATACCCGTAAAAAACGAGGATTAAGGTGTCGTCTCACAGGACCCGGTCCCCACGCTCCTTCGTCCTTACTCGGATGGCGTCCTTAACCGGTATGAGGAATATTTTTCCATCGCCAATGTTCCCAGTGTTTGCTACATCGCAGATAATATCTACGATCTTCTCGGCTTTCTCATCCGGAACGACGACTTCGAGCTTTGTCTTTGGTATGAAATCAACGACATACTCAGATCCCCGCCATTGCTGAGTAATTCCCTTCTGCTGGCCTCTTCCTTTCACTTCGGAAACGGTCATCGACCCTGCACCAATTGCATCGAGAGCCGCTTTAACCGCATCGATCTTTTGTGCCCTAATAAATGCTTCAATTTTTATCATCTCAATCACCCTTTACGGTTGCGACCTTCCCGAGGTGGTCTCGGGTTGGTCACCGACATAGCCGGGGCATCCCATCTCCGGGACATCCAGCCCGCCAATCTCAGTCTCAGGACTGACGCGCATCGGAACGATCAGTGATATCACCTTATAGATGATAAACGCCATCAAACCTACAGCGATAAAGTTCGTGAGTACTCCGATAAATTGGGCAACGAACTGCGACGCGTCTCCATAGAACAACCCGGTCACCGCCCCCGGCACACCGTTCCAACCGAAACCATAAGTACCGTCCGCGAATAGACCAAGAGCAAGACAGCCCCATGCCCCGTTCACACCATGTACTGATATAGCCCCGACTGGATCATCGATCCTGACTTTCCTCTCAAAGAGGAACACTGCTTCAACTACGAGGACACCGGCTACAAGACCGATGACACAAGCGGCAACCTGGTTTACGAATGCACATGGAGCAGTTATTGCGACCAGGCCCGCAAGCATACCATTACACGCCATGCCCGGGTCGGGTTTTTTGGAGCGTACCGCCCACATCCAGGCTACTGCCACAACAGCACCCGTCATGGAGGCGAGCATCGTATTCACTGCCACGACGGCAATCCTGAGGTCTGTACCTGCGAGCGTGGAGCCGGCGTTGAAACCGAACCAGCCAAATGCCAGGATGAATGTCCCAATAACGGCCATCGGAATGCTATGACCGACAATGGCGTTACTCGAGCCGTCCTTGTTGTATTTTCCTATCCTCGGCCCGATCAGCCAAGCACCCACGAGCCCGATGACACCGCCGGTCATATGTACGACGGAAGATCCAGCGAAATCCACATGACCATGACCCAAACCGAAGTTGACGCCGAGTTGTGCCAGCCAGCCTCCGCCCCAGACCCAGTTACCGAACACCGGATAAATTACGGCACCTACCATGAAGCTCATGATACAGAAGGAGGCGAACTTCCACCGCTCGGCTAGCGCACCCGTGGGTATGGTGGCTGCCGTATCCATGAAGACTGCCTGGAACAGGAACATCGCGAATACGGCAACATCGTATGTTCCAATAAGGGCGAACCCGGTCATACCGAAGAGGCCGAAGTTGTGCCCGAGCAGGCTGATCGTGAACTCGTTGTTCAGTCCCGGGTACCCTCCCAGTGTCGCCAGTGGACCAATGCCGCCAAACATGATGGCAAAGCCCGTCAGGAAAAACCCGAGCAATCCCAGAGGATAGACCAGTAAGTTCATCGTTACGGTATGAGCGGCATTCTTCGCCCTGCAGAACCCCGTCTCGACCATGGCAAACCCGGCTTGCATGAACATAACCAGGAATCCTGCCAAGAGAGTCCACATGATGTTTATGGACACTATATTATGCCCTACAGCGTTCGCCATCTCCTCCTGCGTCGGCTGGCCCGGAATGGCAGCAGGTACGTTGAGGGCTGTGCCCGTGTTTGCACCATTAGGGTCAGCCACCTGCACCGCAGATGCCGCAGACACGATGGCTGGTATTGCAACAGCCATCAAGATCAATAATATAAAGAATCTCTTTAAGCATTCAGATCGATTCAACATTCCTTTACCTCCGCTCGGTGATCCCGCTTGCGGTTCCCATCATCAGGATTTTGATCAGTCTCCATCCGGTTATTTTAACCATCAAAGTGTTTCTCCTGAAGATGTAAGAAAGAATATTCCTTCCATGGTTTATAAATATTTACATTTTATATGCTTTAATCCCGAAGTATGCAGTCAGTAGTTCGATCCCGCCATCGCGTACCAGTTTACGTTGCGCTTTCCGGTCGAGGACCTCGTATAATTTTGTTATACCTTCCCTCCGTTTTGTTCCGCAGCCAATCCGGATCTCCCGGGCTCAACGTAACTGGTCTGACCGCTCACGTTCCCCTCTCTCACCAGCCGCCCGTAACACTCCCGGCACAAACTCGTATGAGTGCCCTCATCCCGGTACGCAACCGGAAGAACAGAACACACATCGCATCTCCCAAACAATGCAGGATCAACTTTCCTGAACTCTTGGACTGACAGCACTCCGGGTAACGGAATCACACCACTTTGATTTGCAGGAGAATTTCCTGTATTGCCCGGATTTTCTTTGTGGGCAACGATTGGGCAAAGGTCTGGGCAATTCTGAATCCCGCATTGCGCTGCGCTATTGGGATTCTGGTTGATTTCCTGCGTTTTCGGATCACCTTTGCCCATTTTGCCCAAACAGTAAGTGAATATGTGGTCCTGTTCGCATGCAACTGTACCTGAAATGTGTTCTCTTACGTTCTCTGGATCTTGGGCAAAGGTAGTACCTGTACTACTATTATTCTCAGTATCTGAACCCGGATTGGAAGAAGAACCCTCCGGATTTGTTTTTGAGAATTGACGGGACCTTTGCCCGACCTTTGCCCGATCATTGCCCATGGGCAAAGGTGCCGGCCCGGAACCATCGCCCGGAGGATCTGGCGAGAGATACACCCCACCGCCCCGGTTCCATTCAATGAACTGCACAGGATCGAACATGTAGTGATTCTCCTTCCTGCGCCGGGCTTTCTCAGCGTCCTCATCCGTTGTCATCATCTCAACAACGCCGAGTGCAGGGCACTTGGCGAGAAGTCCCCCGCCGAACGTACGGTTCTTCTCCATCCTGCCGTGAAGAGTGCGCCAGACATGGTTGTGGGTGATCCCCAGCCACTTCTGAAGCTCGGTTACGGTGAACTCAGTCACTTTCATCCGGATCACGGTATCGATCAACACCCGCTCATTCTTCAGCAGTTTCGAAGTTTGCCCGCCTCCGGTCGTATCGAGCGCCGTGAACAGCCGGGCAGCCGCGAGAAAATCCTGTTCGGTCGCAACAAGCTCGATCGTCCCGTCCGGCAAAACCCGGGATTCCCGCTGCCGGAAGTTGAGCGCTGCATACGAGCTCGTCATATCCAGAAGCATGATCGGGTTTCTCCGGTTACGGATATTCTCCATTGTGATCCGCTCCGCAAACGGGATCCGGACATAGAATTTGTTCTGCCGTACCGCGTGCAGCAGTGCCCGGACAACCGGGAGATCCTCGTCCGAAGTCCGTGAATCCCCGGCTGCCGCCGCCATCGAAAAGACCCGGTCTTTCACCCGCCGGTCCTGCACCTCCGAGTCATCGATCCACGGCACGAGCATCCGGTTGAGCACCTGGTCATCACCGGGGTTGTCCACGGACAAAATCCACCAGACGCATCGCGGCGGAAGGTAGAGGGTGACCGGCTCCCGGTTCGTGTTGAGCGAGAGATGTTGGAGCGGGACGTGGAAATCTGAGGTCGCGTTCTTCAACACTTCGCGGAGATCCTCGCTCATCTCGAAATCGTCAAAGATGATTACGGAACCCTCCGGGATCTTGTGGTAGAAGAGCGCCTTTGACGTGATCGAACCCTGGATCTTGTATCTCCGTGGCACCATCCTGAGAAATCCCCGTGCTGAATCGCTCTTCCCTTTCCCGGAATCCCCGGTTGGGCAGCAGTGCAACCCGCGTGAGTTGGTGATCGATGACGAGAGGAAACTGGCGAGATAGCATTCTCCTACCAGTTCATCCCCTACATGTACCCGTGTATAGGTTGCAAGGATGAAGGCTCGCGGATCGCCGTGTTCCAAAATCTCCAGCGCTTTGTGCGTGTGCGATTCGGAGAATTCCGGGGGTTCCGGGTCATCGCCCGGTAACGAGCCGGGAGTTTTATCTGCGGTCTTCCCGGGATCAGTCTTCCCCTTCGCCCGCTCCTGGCTCCACTCCTTGATCCTCTCTTCCTGTCGTTCGTGCTTCTCCGCTGTTGTCTCGTACTTCTCCTGCAGTTCCTGCCATCGTTGCTTCCTTGCCCCGCAGCTCGCGTGATGGCATGCAGCATGAACCGCTCCGCTCGCGAACTGGATCGCGTATGCCCCGTCCTTGTGTGCCGATGAGAACGGGCACTGTGCAAGCGTGTAGATCGTGCCGTCCCGGTACGGCTTCTCTGAACGGATCGTGATGCCGTGCGACACGAGCCATGACCGGAGATCGATTGCATGTTCCTTTCCGGCAGCCGGTTGTGTGCCCGGTTCTGCCGGGAGTTGGGCGGCGAGATTTTGCAACAGCTCCGCCGTCACCACAGCAACGTCGTCCGGTGCAGAGATGATCCGGCTCCTGCGGTGCGGGCGTTCGGATGTTGAATCACCTTTCCGTGCCACCGTCCCGTACAACTTCCAGATCCGCCCGGCATTGTAGATCGATTTATCGACCGTGACCTGTTCATCCGAGAAGAGCAGGTCGAGCATCGCAAGGCACGCCTTTACGAGCGCTGTTGCAGCCTCATCGTTTGGCAGGTTGATACGATACAGCAGGTGAGCACCGTTGCCGGAATCGCCGGTCACCGGATCCGGAAACCCGATACCGGCAAGCCACCCGGCGATCTCATCTGCCTTCGCAAGAGCGAGCTCGTGCTCCGCGTCCGTACTCGATACCCCGCTCGGTCGCACCGGGTCGATATCGACCGGGAGCCACCGGCGCCGGATAATATCGGCATCTGAAGTCGTTGCATCTCCCCTTGAAAGATGCAGCTTGATCCGGTTCGCCCGCCGGGAAAGGAGCGCCGGGTTCACCACGTTCAGCGTCACATAGATCCCGTGAATCGATGGATCGGCATCCAGCGCTTCAACCTGCCGGGAGAGTAATGTATGGTCGGTGAAATATCCGCTGTGCGTCGCGTTATCAGCGAGCGCCCGTATTTCGACTACCTGCCCTGGTTCTGCAAGGATCTGGATCGCTCTTGTGATCCCGTTCGCAGGAATACAAGAGGGGGATGGATCGTTAGTCATGTTCCACCACCCCTCTTCGAAGATCCGGTCGTGTTTGTCAGATCCGTATGCTGCGATTGATCCGTGTGCTCTGTCGCTTTCTTTGTGTTGCACCGGACTTTGATTGTGTAGTGGTGCCAGTGCGTCCTGACGATCACCACACGGTATACCTTCTCTCCCCGCGCCCTGACGCAGCAATTCAGTGCAGCAGGAAGCATATAGAGCGGGATCTCCCGCATGACAGTCGCCCGCTTTCGGAGATACTGTTCCAGCCCGGACCGGTATTTCCCGGAACCCCCGGTGGGGTTTTTCCCCGTATGGCATGATGGCGTCGCGTCTACGGTCTGTACATTCTGTTCATCGATGTTCTCCTGTCCGGCATCATCCACACCGGACGCTGATGCATCCCGTTTGGATACCTCACGGGAAGGTCCGGCAACGCCTTCGCTTCTCCGTTCTGGAATCCCAAAGGATTCCCCTGTTTTGTTTTCCTGTTCGTTTGTTTTCATGGTTGATCACTTGATTTTTTTCTGCTCACATTGCCAACGGGAGAGCGTTCGCTCCTTCACATTTCGAAAAACCGGTTCATACATGACCGGGTAACACCGGGGCTCATCACAAGTCGGAGCCATCGTGTCTGGAGACGGCAGGCGACCTGTCAGTGAGTTTCCGCGAAAGATACCCGGGCACCGATTTACCGGCGCTTAATTCCGTAAACCAAAATAGGTGAAGAGCGAGAAGATCGGGGCGTGATCGCTTGTTAACCTGTACGGCTTCCCGAAGTTCAATGCGTTTTGCGATTTAGTTGGGACAATGAGCTTTCTGATTCCGGCACTGGTTGGGAAGGCAGGCATAACCTCGTGGATTGCAGTGCCAACCTTTGCAATAATGGCATCGGCAATCTCCTTCAGCCTCGTTCCCAGTCGTGCGATGATCTTTCTGAACATTGTATGAGTCAAGATTGTTTTGCGGTATATTAAGGAGATGGATGACTGCGAAAATTTTGGCAGTCATTCGCTGAGTCCCGATGCATTCCGGGCATTAATTGAACCCGAATTGGGTATGAATCTGGACACCCGATCCGGGCGCGGCGCGGTCGTGATCAAATACCGGTTCTACAGGCAGATTTTCCACAAAATCGTGAGTGGGAATCGGAGGGTGCCGCACAGTGATGAAATTATAATGTTTGAGAAAAGTTGGATGGGAAAGTACGCTCTTCTTAAATTTTAGAATTTTTTTTTAAGGTCTATACACTTTTAACACCAAGTCGGTGCTGATGAACGCGGACAGAAATTGTGACACTCTTTTCGGACAAAAATTCTGGAGGTGGGTTTTGTTCGGGTTTCGGGCAGTTGGGAATAATTCTGTTTTGTGGGTGGGTGTGTGTACGGATTAAAAAAAATATTTTCCGAATTTTTTCATACCGTCAAAAAAGGAAGATAACTTCCGGATTTACGTGAGAACTGCTTTTGTACAATACAAATATTTATAAATGTAGGAAACTAACTTCCTTCCTACAAAACCATTCAAACACGATTATTACTTGGAGACCTGTTGATGATAAAAATCCAATCTGGACCTGACACAATTCCCCGGACTTTTCATCCGGCATTGGTCGCTGGTCCGGATCATCACCGGACTTCCAGTGTGATTTACCGTAGCGGAACGGGCAAAATCTCAAATATTCCGCGTTACAAATTGCAAAATTATTGGGGATTCTTGATCTCAGGAGAATTTCGATGGCTATAGATTCTGGAGCAACAGCATGGATTCTTGCCTCAACGGCACTTGTCATGCTCATGACACCTGCCGTGGGGTTCTTCTACGGCGGACTCGTACGCAGGAAAAATTTTATCTCGATGATCACCCTGTGTTTCGTTGCATTCGCACTGGTGAGTATCCAGTGGGTGGTTGTCGGGTACTCGCTGGCGTTTGGAAATGATCCAACCAGCTCCCTCAACGGGTTTATCGGTAACCTGCAGTACCTTGGACTGAACAATGTGGGTATGGAACCCGGACCTTACAGCCCTGCAATACCGGGACTGTTGTACATGGTTTTCCAGCTCGTGTTTGCGACTGTCACCATGGCAATTGTGACATCGGGGATCGCAGAGCGTGTCAAGTTCAGCGCTTACCTCATCTTCGCCTTACTCTGGACGACAATCGTGTACGATCCGCTCGCCCACTGGGTATGGGGCGGAGGGTGGGCAGCTCAGTTCGGCGCACTTGACTTCGCTGGTGGTACGGTCGTCCATATCAGTTCAGGGTTCGCTGCACTCGCACTCGCGATTGTGATAGGGAAACGTGTCGGGTTTGGGAAGTACGCACTCGAACCGTCAAACATTCCGCTGACCATCCTGGGTGCAGCCCTTCTCTGGTTCGGCTGGTTCGGTTTCAACGCCGGGAGTGCAGTCGCCGCAAACGGGCTTGCCGCAAACGCATTTGTGACAACGAACACAGCTGCCGCAGCCGGTGCGATGGCGTGGCTTCTTGTGAGCTGGATCCACGGTAAACCCAGCTCGCTCGGATTTGTCAGCGGTGCTATCGCCGGGCTTGTAGGTATCACACCCGCAGCCGGGTACGTAACTCCGATGGCGGCGATTCTCATCGGTGCAGTTGCCGGTATGCTCTGCTACGGTATGATGCTCTTTAGGATCCGTAAAGGTATGGACGAGAGCCTCGATGCATGGGCAATCCACGGCATGGGTGGACTCTGGGGAGCGCTGGCTACGGGTATCTTTGCGGCAGCAGCAGTGAACGGAGCCTCAGGACTTCTTGAGGGTAATGTGCATCAGTTTGTCGCAAATGCAACAGGTGCATTCGCAGCGCTCATCTACGCGTTTGTCGTGACCTACATCCTCGCTGTCGCTATTGACAAAACGATTGGGCTGCGTGTGTCTGAAGAGGAAGAGTATGTCGGGCTCGATATCTCCCAGCATGGGGAACGGGCTTAAGGATTGGTGATCATGATGAAAATGGTTCAGGCAATCATTAAACCAGAACGGTGCGAGTTCGTGAAAAAAGCACTTGAGGACAAAGGCTTTGTTGGCATGACGTTGAGCGAAGTAAAAGGTCGCGGGGAACAAAAAGGTATCACGCTTGAGTACCGCGGAGGAAAGATGGTTGTTGACCTCCTGCCAAAGGTCAAACTCGAGGTTGTGGTAAGGGACAAAGATGTCGATGAACTGGTTGCAACGATCACCGGTGCAGCACGGACCGGAAAAATCGGTGACGGGAAGATCTTCATCCTGCCGGTGGAAAAATCCGTACGGATACGGACAGGCGAAGTGGAGGCATAACCATCACGTAAGGAATAAACCTGCACTGGATGCAGTCATCTCTTCTGCACACGAGATGACTAAAGATAAAGCACACCTCCAATATTTTTTTTTATTTTTACTTGTTAAACCCGATTTGATATCCTGGAGAGGACTTTATAAAACCCTTTTTTTAAAAGAAATCTCAAGCAAAACTTCGTAGTGAATAAGTCAGTTGAATTAATCTTTCATGCGGTTAATCGAAATCCTTTAGAAAGAATCATTAAAGAAAAGGTTTTTATAAGTTTTATGGAAGTATATTTCTATGGGGAGTCCGACATCTGCTGATATTTGTTCTGCGACTCCCCAAAATACGTGCTTTTATTTACGTCATAAAAATGTTAATATTTTTTGTTCTCTGTATTAGTTCTCATCTATTTTTTCCCATAGCCAATCATTAAATAATTTTAAATAGGATTGATAGAAACATACTTCCTAGTGCAGACCCGGCATGAACCTGATGTCCATTCCGTTGCACACGCCCTGATCACATACCAGAATGTTCAGAGCATTGATGGTGGTAGCATGGTAACCAGAAAACAAAAAAAACTGACGGAAGTAACAAAAGAACAGATCAGCACAGTTCATTCCCTGATAGAGAAGAACGATATCAAGATCGTAGATTTTAAATTCAACGACCTTCCCGGTCTCTGGCAGCATTTCTCCATACCCGCCTCGGAGCTGAACGGTTCCACCGATCCAAGATCCGGCATCTGGTCGGAAGGAATCGGTTTTGACGGATCCTCCATCCGCGGGTTCCAGAAGATCCAGGAGTCGGATATGCTCCTCTATCTTGATACCTCGACTGCAGTTATCGACCCGGTTTGTGAGGTGCCTACGCTTTCGATTATATGCGACGTCTTCGATCCGATCACCAAGCAGGCATATACAAGAGATCCCAGGTTCATCGCCCATAAGGCTGAGGAGTACCTCAAATCGACCGGCATTGCCGATACGAGCTTCTGGGGACCGGAATATGAGTTCTTCCTTTTCGATGATGTCAGGTACTCACAATCTGTCAACCAAGGATTCTATGCCATCGACTCGGTCGAGGGTAGCTGGAACACCGGTAGGGACGAGCAGCCCAACCTCGGGTACAAGCCCCGGTACAAGGAGGGTTACTTCCCAGTGCCCCCCCACGATTCGTTGCAGGACATCCGCAGCCAGATGATCATGAAGATGATCGAGACGGGTATTCCTGTCGAAGTGCACCACCACGAGGTGGCAACGGCCGGCCAGAACGAAATTGACATGCGGTACAGCTCGCTTGTGAAGATGGCTGATTACTGTATGATGTACAAATACATTGTCAAGAACATGGCACGCAACTTCGGTATGGTGGCTACGTTCATGCCCAAGCCCCTTTTCGGGGACAACGGGTCGGGGATGCACACCCACCAGTCACTCTGGAAAGACGGCAAAAACATCTTCTTCGATGCAAAGGGCTATGGCATGATCAGCCAGACCGCAAAGTACTACATCGGAGGGCTCTTGAAGCACGCAAACGCGCTCATGGCGTTCTGTGCACCATCAACCAACTCCTACAAGCGGCTCGTGCCCGGTTACGAGGCCCCGGTCAATCTCGTATACTCACTGCGAAACCGCTCGGCAGCGGTACGGATCCCGATGTACTCCGAGAACCCGAAATCAAAACGTATCGAGTTCCGACCGCCCGACCCCATGTGCAACCCGTACCTGTCATTCTCTGCACTGCTGATGGCAGGCATTGATGGGATAAAAAAGAAGATCGACCCGGGCGAACCGTTTGAGGGTAACACTTACGAGCTCGAGGGCAAGGCAGCCAAAAAGCTCCCGACCGTCCCCGCCTCGCTCGATCAGGCAATTGATGCGCTTGAGGCAGACCACAAGTTCCTGCTCGAAGGCGGTGTCTTTACCCAGGACGTCATTGATGTCTGGATCGAGTACAAACGTGCCGAGATTGACGGAGTCAGGCTCCGCCCCCACCCATGGGAGTTCCATCTCTACTTCGATATGTAAAAACTCATCCCATTTTTTTCAACCGGAAAAATCCGTGTTGGTTTTATTGGGAATGCCCTGTCCTGCATACATATCAGCCATGCGATAACCTCCCGTACTTCCCACTACCCCTAATGGTAGAATCATCCCGGCTTTCATGGAGTGCGTCGGTCGCATTTGCGAGCTTTGAACATCAACAGTGGGGAAGAACGGGACATCATTCAAATTGGATTTTTATTACCTTACTAAAAGAGCGCCATCGCAATAATTTCCCTGAAACAATGGCTTGGTGAAAATATATGCAACAAAATCTGTCAGCGATATGTTTGTGAAAAGAAGAGGATAAAAGTTATAGTAACGCTTTGTGTCCCCGTTCCCCTGTCCGTATGCGGATGGCATCGATTATAGGACAGACAAAGATCCGCCCGTCGCCTTGGTGTCCGCTCCTGTTGATTTGAGTAATGGTGTGGACAATCATCGGAACTTGATCATCGTCTGCTACAATCATAAGCAACTTTTTTGGAAGAAATCCCATCTCGAATTCCTTCTCAACAGGAACGTGGAATCTGGGATCTTCCGGATTATCGATCAATCCACGTTGATGCAGGAGGTGAATGCCCACTTCCCGCCGCAATGTACCTTCCGGATTGGGAGTGCGGATCGTGCCCCCCTGCCTTCCCCTCCCTGTAACGTTAATAAAGGTGACTCCTTTAACACCGATGGAGTCAATGGCATCTTTTGTCGGTTCTGCACGTTCATTCCGAATAATTGCAAAAATTTCTTTCATGCCGGTTCGGCCTCTTACTGTTTTT
>JAPKXU010000307.1 GCA_026394655.1 Methanoregula sp.
ATATGAGATACAGGATAATGATATCAGGTGCAGTTCTGCTCGCGTTGCTCTGCACCGCGGGAATAGTAACTGCACAGGCAGGACCACCAGCCAACACACCGGGCCTCGGTCTTGGTAGGGCAGAGAATTGGACACCCCATGACAACGCTATTGGTGCCGGTAATGCATTGTACGGTCTGAAGATCGCAATGGAGGACCTTGACGAATCATTCACGTTCAACCAGACACAAAGACTGGAGAAGCGGATGACCCATGCAAATCTCCGCATTACTGAGGCAGAACAGGAACTCGCTATGAACAGGACACAGTATGCCGAGCGGGCGCTTGATCTGTACATGCAGAAGATCAACCTTACCGGAACCACGCTCGCAGAATGTCCCGCAAATACTACCGGGCTGTTACACGCACAAGAGATGATCGCACATCATAACCAGGTACTCGGAAACCTCATGCTCTCGCACCCGAACAACACCGGACTGTCACGTGCGTACGCGAATTGTCTCACACTCGGTCAGAAGTTTGAGGAGAAGACCGCCATCCGTCTTGGACGTACTACAGGACAAGGCAACATAACGCCGCCGGGTGCGAACCAGGTAGCATTACAGGACTCAAACCGTATCGGCAATGGAAACGGCAACAAGGTCCAGACGGGTGAAATGACCAGAAACAATCAGCAAGGGCAATCACCAAAAAACACGAATGCAACGGACGTTACAACAACAATAACCCCACAGGGCAACCAGGGAAAACAGAACGGGAACGGCAATATGGATGGAGGCAGGCAGGGAAAATCCCGGGGGAACTGATGACCGCAACCGGTGCTCTTACCGGTCACCGGGAAAATCCGGAAATTCCGGTCATTTCTATTTATACCCTGACAGGATATTGATCAATACGGAACTGAACGGAGGTGTTGGCACTGAGATATAATATTTTTGCAGTTGCGCTCGTGATCCTGCTGAGTCTCTCCGCCGGGGCGCTCGCGGCTGATCCATCATACTCCGTCACCTATACGATTGACATTCATGAGGACGGGTCTGCACTCTGGCATGTCGAGTACCGGACAATGCTCGTTACAGATGAGGACAAAACTGCATTTGATGCGTACTCCCAAAACCTGCATACCGTCTGGCTCCCCCAGTTTGAGGACTTAATGAAGCGATCCGCTGCACAGGCAACGATTGCCACGTCCCGCCCCATGGACGCTACCGGTTTCTCCGCTGATGCAGCAGTCCAGACCTCCCCCACGGGGAGTTATGGTGTTGTTTTTTACTCGTTTACCTGGAAAGGTTTTGCAAAACCCGGATCGGTGATGAATATCGGGGACACATTTGTCGGTGGTCTCTATCTGGAAAAGGACAATACCCTTATTGTCAGGTATCCCATCGGCTACACCGTAATCACGGCTGAACCAGCGCCTGACCAGGTGCGTGACGGGCTTATCTGGTACGGTCAGCGCTCGTTTGGCGCCGGTGAACCACGGATTGTTCTTGAAAAGCAGTCGATCCCGTATATGAGTCTTGCAATCGGTCTTGGCATCATTATCGTTGTCATCGTGAGTTTTGGCATTTATCTCATGCGGCATCGCCGCAAAACGGGATCCGCACCTGAAGAACCGGCATCGCCCTTGTCAGAATCGGAAATCAAAACTCTTGAAGAACGGATCGTCCAGCTGCTCGCTTCCCATGGCGGGGAACTCTATCAGTCCGAGATCACGAAGATGACAGGGCTCCCCAAATCGACGGTGAGCGCCGCACTTAACGCTCTTCATGAACGAGGGGCGGTACTGAAGGTAAAAAAAGGCAGGGAAAACCTCATCCGTCTTGTTTGATGATCAGGAGAATTTCACATGAAACGTATAACCATTAATGCTCTCGTAGATATTGGATGTCTGGTGACGTTCATCCTGTCACTTGCCACCGGGCTTGTCATCTATCTCTTTCTCCCGGAAGGCAGCGGGCGGGGCGGCAGCTGGGCAATGTATCTTGGCATCACCCGC
>JAPKXU010000128.1 GCA_026394655.1 Methanoregula sp.
TTTTGATTTTGCCGTTCTCCTGTAATGCAGAAATCTCAATAGTGCCTTTTTCTCGCCCTACAAAGGCATGTTTATACGCATTCGAAAGGATCTCATTCATGGCAAGCGCACAGGGAATAGCCACGTCTACCGGGAGAAATATTTCATGGGAATTAATCTCACAGCTGATCTCGTATCCCTTATGGGAATAAATACTTGATAACCCGGCTATCTGGTCCTGGATCTGGTCTGATAAACTGATTTTTTCGAACCGTTTACTCTCATACAGCCTTGTATGGATCTGCGCCATGGTCTGGATTTTGAGCATCATATCGGTCAGTATGCTGTTTGTTGATTCATCATGAGAACCCATCCGGGTCATATCAAGCAGACCGGATATCAGCTGGAGATTATTCTTGACCCGGTGGTGGATCTCACGAAGCAGCACATCCTTTTCCACTACAGATGCAACAAGTTTTTCCTCTGCATGCTTGCGATCGGTAATGTCCCGGAAACTCCAGACTCTGCCAACTACAATATCCCCAATTTTCTGGGGTTTTGAATAGCGTTCAAAGATTTTTCCATCTTTAAATTCGATCATGTCAAAGCTTTCGCGTCCAGGCTTGGACTGGAGCTCTTTGATGTTGGCTAAAAATCCTTCGGGATTTTTGAGTTGCGGCAGGACATTATTCATTACTCTCTCGTTTTCCGCCGATTCCAGCAAAACCCGGGGGATATTCCACATGTTCACAAAATTCTGGTTATAATGGGTGATCTTACCCTGCTGGTCGACTACATAGATACCGTCTGCTGTTGATTCAAGAGATGCGTTGAGGAGTGACAGGGTTTTTTTAAGAGTTGTATCAGATAATTTTCGCTGTCTGATCTCCTCATTGAGCGTCACGTTCATTTTTTCATATTCTGCAGCTCGCAGCTGGTACTCGGATTCTATCTTTTTTCGGTCGGTGATGTCATGGCTTGCGCCGATGATCGCGATGAGATTCCCGTCGTCATCGAAAAGGGGGGAGTTGATTACCTGAACGGGAAATTCGTGGCCGTCCCGGTGACGCACCCGGTATTCCCCGGACCAGATCTCTCCCCTGTCGAGCTGCGCCGAGATCTTCCGTGCGTCCTTCTTCGCTAATTCCGGAACCCCAACTTCGACCGCGTTATGACCGATGACTTCTTCCGGTCTCCAGCCGTACGTCTTGGTCGCTGCCTCGTTCCAGAATATGATCTTGTGGTCTGTGTCGACCGTGATGACCGCGTCGCCGACCGCATTGAGCATCCATGCCTGCAGCTGGATACGATCTTCGTCTTTTCTCCGGTCGGTGACGACGACACTGATCTTCGTGTCCTCTTCGGAAGAGACCGGGTTCATGGAGATGAGGACTGGGAGGAAACCAGCCCCCTGCCGGATCCGGACATAAATCCGGCATGCCTTCTTCACTATCTCGCACATCGCCTCCTCAATCTCAGTGCAGTGCTCCGGGCAGACGTAATCGAAGATGGACGTGCCGGGCACCTTGTCTGGGGACAACTGCACCATTTCGGCAAACCGCGTGTTGGAGTACAGGATCATCCCGGCCCGGGAGAGGGTGAGCGCACCTTCCTGGATATTCTCCACGAGGGCTTGGTACGGGTGGTCGGCTCCATCGAGCGTATAGACCTGCCGGGTGTCACCCTTCGAGACGATGATTGCATCAACTTCACCCGAGCGGATGGCGTCGAGGGTTTCTTCGAGCTCGCGGACCTTCCAGTGCAGATTCTCAACCTCTTTTTTGAGGTCCGCATCTTCCCGTTTCATGCCATTCCTCTGGCAGTTTTCTTTGTCATACGAGGTCTGTTACTGTCGTGGGACGATGTCGAGTCCTACGAGCACTCTCTCTTTCCGGGTCATGTCCCCGATGATCCGCCGGAGGGGCAGCGGAAGCTTCTTGATCAGGGTCGGCGCCGCAAGCACGAGGTCAACCGGGTTCTTTGACTGGTCCTGGTAGATGTCGATCACCTCGAGGTCGTACCTGCCCTGTAAGTACTCCTCGCAGATCTTCTTTACGTTCTCGACAGCGGTCTGCGACCTGATGTTGTTACCGGCGACATAGAGGCGGAGCACGTACTGCTCTGTCTTCTTCATCTCCAGAGCATGCTCGAAATCCGCAGTGACATCGCCCCGTTCTCTCTTTGCCGCTTTATTTTCTTGCTTGATCCCTGCTTTGCCCGACGCCTTCATCAGCTCACCCTCCTCAGGTCCAGCCCCACGAGAACTTTCTCCGTATCTGAAAGGTTCCCGATGATTTTCTTAACCGGTGTCGGTAGTCTCCGGATGAGGGTGGGGACGGCAATGATCTGGTGATCTTTGGCGAGCTGCGGATTTTTCAGGAGGTCGATGACCTCGATTGTGTACTGGCACCCGAGGTGCTCCTCGCAGAGCTTCCTAAGGTTATCAAATGCAGTCAGGGAATTCGGGGTCTGCCCTGCAACATACAGCCTCAGGATCCATACTTCGCCCGCGGGCTCTTCGTGCTTCTCCGTTTCCTTTCGATTGGTCTTTGGTGTAGATGGCAAAAAATTCACCTCGTTCTATATCCGGGTCACCGGTCGACCTGGCGCTGGGTCGCGATCTCCTTTGTGGTCTTCGCTTCCGCTTTCTCGCGGGAGATATCCTGTCCAATGAGGATCTTCATATCCACCTCCTCACGAGCGTACTTCTCTTTAAGTATCTCGATTTCGATCTCCATCAGCTT